>DATHUM010000077.1:0-9252 GCA_035462225.1 Jiangellaceae bacterium
AAACGTGAACAATGCCGATGGCGACGGGCGACGCCTGCTCGCGTTTGCGCAGATCAGACGGGGAGCCGGCGAGGGGACTCGAACCCCTAACCGCCCGATTACAAGTCGGGTGCGCTGCCAGTTGCGCCACGCCGGCCGGCACGATCGATCCTAGGTGACCTGGCCCTACTCGGCCCAACTCAGCGCGTCATCCAGCACCCGCACCGACCCGGCTCGTACCGTGAGGCGAAGGTACGAGTGAGGCAGCGGATGGGCTCGGTGAGGTTCTGGTTACGGGTGGCGGCGGCCGTCGTCGTGGCACTCGTCGGCCTTGGTCTCGGCCTGCGAGAAGCGGACGTCTGGGACCCCAGCCGTCAGATCCTGACCCTCATGGTCACCGCGAGCGTCACCATCGCGTTCATCACCGCCACAGAGGCGGCCGTCACCCAATACCGGTACGGCAGAGCCGAGGAGGTCCGTGAGCAGGCCCGCGCCGTGCTAGCACCTCTGCTACTGGAGCTCGAGGAGGCAACCGGCATCAGCACGCGCAACCTCGGCGTGTCGGCGTACCGGCTGCGCCCGAAACTGCTGCCTGGCAGAAAGCGACGGCTCGAGCGCCTCGTCCGCATGCAGCTGATCATCAGGGTCGCATCCGGTATCGCCTGGCGGGAGGGCGTAGGAGTCATCGGCCAGTGTGTCGAGCGGCGCGAGGACATCATCGAGAATCTGGCGACCCTGGACGAGCAGCTCTCCGACGTCACGCCAGAAGAGTGGAAGACACTGCCGCCAGACCTGACCTACGGCCTCAGCTACGACGAGTACCTGCGCGTCCGCGGCAAGTACGAGGTCATCCTCGCCACACCCATGATCCGGGAGACTCCGCTCGGGTCCCGCGTGATCGGCTGTATCGCTATCGACGCTCCCCAGTCCGCCTTCGATGCGCTGGCCAGGGACGAGACGCGCGGAATCGTCGCGGCGGCGGGCGTCCCACTGGCTGCGCTGCTGACCCAGGCAGGCTTACGATGGAGGTAGGAGGACGTCATGGCATCGCAACGGCTGATCCGCCGGCAACGTCTCGTTGCACCGTCGGTCCGATCCGAGCAAGCGGCCTACCGGCTGCTCAACCAGATGCGTGCCGCCGGTAGCCACCAAGTGCTGCCGCGCTTCGTCTGGCTCACCGCCGCACAGCTCCCCCGTGTCATCGCCGCCGAGAACGGGATGCGTTAGCCCTCACGTCGTCCCGGACGTGATGTACCGGGACAGCGAGTCGCGCTCGCTCTCGAGTTCGTCGACGCGACGCTTGACCACGTCACCGATGCTCACAATGCCGATCAATTCGTCCTCCACCACGACTGGGACGTGCCGGAAGCGCCCCTGGGTCATCGTGCGCATCAGCTCATCTATGTGGGCGTCGGGCGGACATGTCTGGACCTCACCGGTCATGATCTCAGAGACCTGCTCGGACAGGATGGCAGCACCGCGCTCGGCTAGTGCCCGCACAATGTCGCGTTCGGAGACGATGCCTTCGATAGATCGGCCATCGGACGACACAACGACCGCCCCGATCCCATGCTCGGCCAGCACGCTGAGTAGCGTCCTGACGTCGGTACCCGGCTCCACCGTCACGACGTTGGAGCCCTTGCCTCGGAGAACATCAGAGATCCGCATGAGAGCCTCCCTGCACCGGCTGATCTAGTGACAGTACGGTCACAAGGGGCTCGTGGGAAAGTCCCCGGAGCAGAACTTTTGGGTCAATTGCCTGGGTCGATGGTGACGGGTCCTCTCGAATGAGGCACAATCACCACAACCTCCACTACGGATCGTCCGGCACGTACCTGCCGGTGGAAGGAAGGTCCAGAAATGGCCACAGTCACTTTCGACAGCGCGACCCGGATCTATCCGGGTACCGAACGGCCCGCGGTCGACAGGCTCGACTTGCATATCGAGGACGGTGAGTTCCTCGTGCTCGTCGGCCCGTCCGGCTGCGGGAAGTCCACGAGTCTTCGGATGCTCGCCGGCCTCGAGGATGTCGACTCCGGCTCCATCCGGATCGGCGACCGCGACGTCACGCACATCCCGCCGAAGGACCGGGACATCGCGATGGTGTTCCAGAACTACGCCCTCTACCCGCACATGACCGTGGCCGACAACATGGGCTTCGCCCTGAAGATCGCCGGCGTCAAGAAGGACGAGATCCGCCGCCGCGTAGGTGACGCAGCCAAGCTGCTCGACCTCACCGAATACCTCGACCGTAAGCCCAAGGCGCTGTCCGGCGGCCAGCGGCAGCGTGTTGCCATGGGCCGGGCCATCGTTCGCGAGCCGCAGGTGTTCCTCATGGACGAGCCGCTGTCCAACCTTGATGCCAAGCTCCGCGTGTCGACCCGCACCCAGATCGCATCGCTGCAGCGCCGGCTCGGCATAACCACCGTGTACGTGACGCACGACCAGATCGAGGCCATGACGATGGGCGACCGCGTCGCCGTGCTGAAGGACGGCATCCTGCAGCAGGTCGACACCCCGCTGGCTCTGTACGACAAGCCGAACAACGTTTTCGTGGCCGGGTTCATCGGCTCCCCCGCTATGAACATCGGGACGTTCAAGGTCATCGACAGCCACGCCAACCTCGGTGGCACTGAGATCCCTCTGTCCCGCGAGACCATCGAGGCGGTAGCCGCTGAGGGCTCTGACGAGCTCATCCTCGGCTTCCGGCCCGAATCGCTCGAACCGTCTGCCGAAGGGACCGAGGCCGCCTTCCCGGTCATCGTGGATGTCGTCGAAGAACTCGGCTCAGACGCGTACCTCTACGGCGAGAGGGTCCTGCGTGGTGTCGAAGACGCAGGGGGATCACTGCAGAGCCCGACGATCATCGCCCGCGTGGAGCCGCGCAGCGTCCCGCAGAAGGGCGAACAGGTCTACGTAAGGATCAAGACCGGCCAGGAGCACGCATTCTCCGCCAAGACCGGCGAGCGCCTGCCGTCCTGACACCGGCGCGCTGACCCCTAGGTCACCTGATCGCTGTTTGCCCACCTGATCGTCTGGATCAAGACGATCAGGTGGGCAGACTTCATTCTGCGCTAGGCACTCACCAAGGATCGTTTTTCGTTGGCGGCCGAGTGCTAGGAATGCCTTGTGCATATGGATCGAGAGTGGGCACCGCCGATTCGCCCATGTCCCGAATTCCGTCTGCATGCTCACCGACCGGCGGAATGCGTCTACCTCCCGAGGGAAATCGTTCCTTCCTGATCAATCCGCCGGCCGGCCCCCCGAAATCTCATGATCACCGGCGGTTTGATCAGGGAGGAACGAATTGACTCGGTAGATCAATTTCACGATGACCCGTACGCCCGTGATGTCTGCTTCGTGGAAGAGCGGCAAGTCAGCCAACCAGAAAGGCATCCGACCAGCACAAGAGCGCCGGCGCCAACCCGGCAAAGGCGTGCCAAGCCGCCTGCTCACCCGGCCACGCTTCGCACTCCAGCCGCTACCGCCGTCGAACCGCGAACGACGAGCTCGGGCGCGAAAAGGAACTCGGTGCGCGGCACTCGCGTCCCGCTGATCTCGGCGATCAAGGACTGCACGGCGGCCTTGCCCATTGCCAGCACCGCCTGCCGGACGGTCGTCAGTGGCGGATCGGTGAACGCGATCAGCGGCGAGTCGTCATGCCCGACCACCGAGACCTCCTGCGGCACTCGCAGACCACGCCCGCGCACCGCACGGATGGCACCGAGCGCCATCAGGTCAGACCCGCACACGATGCCGGTGCACCCGGCGTCGAGCAACTGCGTGGCCGAGGCACCTCCGCCCTCGACGGTGTAGAAGGACGCCGCCACGGGCGGATCGTCCACTCCGAACTGGACGCGCATCGATCGGCGGAAGCCTTCGATAAGCCGCTGAGCGGGGACGAAGCGCTCCGGGCCGACGGCGAGCCCGATCCGTTCATGGCCAAGCGATGCAAGGTGGCTGACGGCCAACTCGACCGACTGGACGTCGTCGTGAGAGATGAACGGCGCGTCCAAGCCAGGGACATATCCATTGATCAGGACGATGGGCAGGCCACGTTCACGCAGGCTGCGATAACGGTCGTGGTTGGCCTGAGTGTCCGCGTGCAGGCCCGAGACGAACACGATTCCTGCCACGCTGCGCTCGAGCAGCATCTCGACGTACTCGTCCTCAGGAACGCCGCCCGGGGTCTGCGTGCACAGCACGGGCGTGTACGAGTGCTGGGCGAGTATCGTCTCGATGACCTGCGCGAACGCTGGGAAGATGGGGTTCTCCAACTCGGGCACGATCAGGCCGACCAGTCCGGCGCTGCGCGAACGCAGCCGCGGCGGACGTTCGTATCCCAGCCGATCCATGGCCTCGAGCACCGCCTGGCGGGTCTCGGCGGCCACGCCCGGCTTGGCGTTGAGCACCCGGCTCACCGTCGCCTCGCTGACGCCGGCATGAGCCGCGACGTCAGCCATCCGCACAGTCATGCGGTCGAAGATATCCCAACTCTGCAATATCGCCTGCAAGACAGCGGCCACTTGCTGAAACACACTGGGACACTTGCGGCCGACTTGCAGTGCACCGTCGCACACGCGGTGCTTAGCAACGGTCATCCAGGGACCATGAGGAAGGATGGCTCTTGTGGAGTTGCGATTCCGAGCCTCACCAGTCGAGCAGCATACCCTGCTAGATCTGCCGTGGGACATGCCGCTGGCCGAGTGGCCGGAGTGGTACCTTGTCGCACTCCCACGAGGCATTTCGCGCCATGTCGTTCGCTTCATCCGGCTCGGTAACCGGATCTACGCGCTCAAGGAGGTCGTGGAGTCGTTTGCCAATCGCGAGTACCAGTTGCTTCGCGATCTCGAACGGCTGGTCATCCCGGCTGTCGAGCCAGTCGGCGTCATCACCGGCCGCGAGGCCTACGACGGCACGCCGCTCGACCCCATCCTCGTGACACGGCACCTCCAGTTCTCGTTGCCGTACCGAGCCCTGTTCGCGCGGATGATGAAGCGCGAGACCGTCGACCGCCTGATCGACGCCCTCGTCGTGCTGATCGTCCGCCTGCATCTGGCTGGCTTCTACTGGGGCGACTGCTCGCTTTCCAACACCCTGTTCCGCCGCGACGCGGGCGCATTCGCCGCGTACCTGGTCGACGCCGAGACCGGTGAGCTGCACCGAAAACTGACCGATGGCCAACGCAGCCAAGACCTCGACACCGCCCGGATCAACATCGCGGGCGAGCTGATGGACCTGCAGGCTTCGGGCTTCCTCGACGATACGGTCGACGCCGTGGCCACCAGCGACCAGGTGGTGGAGCGATACGAGAGCCTCTGGCAGGAACTCACCGACTGGGAGGCCTTCGACGTCAACGACCGCTGGCGGATCGGGCGCCGGGTGGAGCGGCTCAACGAACTCGGGTTCGACGTCGCCGAACTGGAGATCGTGACCGATATCGGCGGGCGTACCGTGCACGTGCAGCCCAAGGTCGTCGATCCCGGCCACCACCGTCGCCGGCTGCTGCGGCTCACCGGCATTGATGCGCAAGAGAACCAGGCCCGCCGGCTACTCAACGACCTCGACGCGTACACCGCAGCCACCGACCAGCAAGGCGAGGACGAGGACATCACCGCGTATCACTGGGTTACGGACTGCTACGAGCCGGTGGTCCGTGCCGTCCCGACCGACCTACGCGGCAAGCTGGAAGGGCCGGAGATCTACCACGAGGTGCTCGAGCACCGGTGGTACCTCTCCGAGCAGCGCGGCCACGAGGTCGACATCGACGAGGCGGCCCGCTCATACGTCGACGACATCCTGCGCCACAAGCCGGACGAGCAGGCTGTATTGGAGCTCGATCCGGCTACTCCCGCTGAACCGCTCTGATCGGTATGGTGCGGCGCCATGACTGATACCCCACCACAGCCGGCGTCGCCGCCGCAGCCGACACCAACATCCCAACCCACCACCCAGACCTTCTTCACCTCATTGTTCGACGTCCGATTCAGTCAGTACGTGGCGCCCACCGTCATCCCAGTGCTGTACGTACTGGGCATGATCGGCATCGCCGTTGGCTACCTGAGCTACACCATCGTCGCCTTCAGCGTCAGCAGCACGCTGGGCCTTCTCACGCTGCTGATTCTCGGTCCACTGTTCGCATTGCTGGCGCTGATCTGGCTTCGGGTGACACTCGAGTTCTATTTGTCGCTGGTTCGGCTGTCCGGTGACTTCCGCGACTGGCGCGAGGAATGGCGGCTGCGCCACTGAGCCGTACCAGCCGAACACGTCGCTAGGCATGCGGTGCCGCACCATGCTCAAGGCCATGGTGCGGCGTCGGCCGGGATCAACCGAACTTGGCGATCTGGCGCGCGATGACCAGGCGCTGGATCTGGTTGGTCCCCTCGAAGATCTGCATGACCTTGGCCTCGCGGAAGTAGCGCTCCACAGGGAAATCACGCGTGTAACCGGCTCCCCCGAGCACCTGGATCGCATCGGTCGTCACCTGCATCGCCATATCGGTCGCCACCAGTTTCGCGATGCTCGCCTGGCGAGTGTACGCAAGTCCGGCGTCGCGACGGCGCGCAGCGGCCAGGTAGGTCGCGCGGGCCGACTCCACCCCTGCGGCCATATCCGCGAGCAGAAAACCCACGCCCTGGTGGTCGATGATCGGCTTACCGAACTGCTCGCGTTGCTTCGCGTAGGCGATCGACGCATCCAGGGCCGCCTGGGCCAGGCCGGTCGCACAGGCGGCGATGCCGAGCCGGCCGTTGTCCAGGGCGGCCAGTGCGATGCCGAAGCCGGCGCCCTCGGGGCCGATGCGGTTCTCGGCCGGCACGCGCACGCCGTCCAGGTTGACAATGGAGGTCGGCGAGGCCGTCAGCCCCATCTTCTTCTCCGGAGCGCCGAACGACAGGCCGTCGGCGCCCGCGGGGACGTGGAAGCATGAGATGCCTCGAGGACCGTCGTCCGAGGTCCTGGCCATGACGGTGAAGAAGTCGGCATGTATCGCGTGCGAGATCCAGGCCTTGGTTCCGGTGAGCACGTAGTCGTCGCCGTCGCGGACCGCGCGGGTCGACAGTGCGGCAGCGTCGGACCCGGCGTGCGGCTCCGAGAGGCAGTACGCGCCGATCTGATCGCCGCCCACCATGTCCGGCAACCATCGCTTGCGCTGCTCGTCGGTGCCGTATGCGGACATCGCCCACGAGGTCATCGTGTGGACACTGAGCGTCAGGGCGACGGTCGCCCAGCGGGCCGCCAACTCCTCCAGGACCTGGAGGTAGACCTCGTGCGGCTGGCCGCCGCCGCCGTACTCCTCGCCGTACGGCAGGCCGAGCAATCCCGCGCGGCCGAGCGTTCGCATCAGGTCGCGGGGGAAGGTGCCGTTCGCCTCGGCGGCGTCGGCCTTGGGAGCGAGCTCGGCATCGGCGATCTGACGGACCAGGCCGATCAGGTCTTCGGCCTCAGAGGTGGGAAGCAATCGTTCCACTGGCACGATCATGTCCTCCACAACGGGTTCTTCGGGGATCGCCCAAACCTTGTCGCACGGCGCCGGCACGCTGGCCGAGGGTCGCCCGGCTTTGACAGCTGACGCCAGGCCCCAAGGCTACCGGCACTACTGACATTTCGGCCGAGCCGGATGAGGCCCGTCTGCCGGATCTACCCGTCTTGCGGATCTCTATACCTAACACTACTATGTATCGTACCGCTAGGCATGGAGGTGCCGCGTGCACATCGCCAAGGACCTCGTCGCGGCTTCTGCGACCCCCCTTGTGCTCGGCATCTTGGCCGAGGAGGACAGCTACGGCTACGCCATTCTCAAGCGGATAAGTGAGCTCTCCGGGGGCCGGCTCGAATGGTCCGACGGGCTGCTCTACCCGCTGCTTCACCGCCTGGAGCGGCTGGGTTACGTCGAATCGAGCTGGCACTCGCCGGGCAACGGGCGCCGGCGCAAGTATTACCGCATCACCGACGAGGGCCGCACGGAGCTAGCCGCGCAGCAAGCACAGTGGACGACCATTGTGGACACCCTGCATGACGCCTGGCGAGCTGCGAAGTCCTCCGGTGCCCGTCCCACCTCTCCACTCCGGGCGCACTCGTGACCACCTACGAGGACGAGCGCCTGGAAAGCCAGATCGCCGAGTGGCGGTCCTATATGCGAAGGCGGCGTGAGTTCACCGATACCGACAGCGACGAGCTGGAAGACCACCTGCGAGACCAGATCGCCGAGCTGACCGAGGCGGGACTGCATACCGACGAGTCGTTCCTGATCGCAGTCAAGCGGATGGGCAGCGTCGATGAACTCTCCCGGGAGTTCGCCCGAGAACACTCGGACCGGCTGTGGAAGCAGCTCGTGATGCCGCCGGATACGGGAGCACCAACGAGGGCCGCGTCCCGCCACGATCTTCTCGTCGTCATCGTCTGCGCAGTCGCGGCGGCTCTCGCCATCAAGGTACCGGCTGCGTTCGGGTTGGACTTCTCCGACGACGCGGGCTTCTACCAGCGGAACCTCGCACTCTTCGCACTGCCACCGTTGGCGGCCTATTTCTGCTGGCGACGCCGAGTTCGTCCGGGTGTGATCGCGACGGTTGCCGAATTGTTCGTGGTCGGCGCCGTCGCCGTCAACGCATACCCGACGCCTGAGGATTCGCAGACCCACGTCCTGACGGCGATCCACTTACCCCTCGCGCTCTGGCTCGTGGTCGGTGTGGCTTATGCCGCCGGTGATTGGCGTTCGGACCGAAGGCGCATGGATTTCATCCGCTTCACCGGTGAGTGGTTCATCTACTTCGTTCTCATCGCGCTCGGCGGCGGCGTGCTCACGGCGTTCACCTCGGTGATCTTCAACGAGATCGGCATCGATACCGCGCCGCTGATAGAGAACTGGCTGTTGCCCTGTGGAGCGATGGCCGCCGTCGTCGTCTCCGCGTGGCTCGTCGAAGCCAAGCAGAGCGTCATCGAGAACATGGCGCCGGTACTGACCCGGTTGTTCACGCCGATGTTCACCGTGCTGTTGCTGGCCTTCCTGGCCGCCATGCCCTGGACCGGCCTCGGGCTGGACATCGAGCGCGACATCCTCATCGTGTTCGACCTGCTCCTCGTCGTCGTGCTCGGCCTGCTGCTCTATGCCATTTCGGCCCGCGATTCGGCGTCGCCGCCGCGGATGTTCGACCGCGTCCAGCTAGTGCTCGTCGTCAGCGCCATGTTGATCGACGCCATCGTGTTGTTCGCCATCGTGAGCCGGATCACCGAATGGGGATTCACGCCCAACAAGACAGCGGCTCTGGGCGAGAA
>DATHUM010000078.1:0-3772 GCA_035462225.1 Jiangellaceae bacterium
TCGAGCCGGGTGAGGTCGCGGGGTCAGGGTGTGACCGGCAGTTCGGAGCCGTACCAGCCCTCGATGAGCCGACGCGAGATGGCCACCGATGGTGGCACGATCAGCTCCCGTGTCTCGATTGCCGCCGCCAGGTCGGCTCGCGAGAACCACCGAGCATCGCTGATCTCCTCCCCGTCCGGCTTGGGATCCTCACCCGCGGCACGCCCGTAGAAGCCGAGCATCAGGTTGGACGGGAACGGCCACGGCTGGCTTCCCGCGTACCAACACGACGTCACCGCCACCCCGGTCTCTTCGCGTACCTCGCGCGCGACGGCCTGCTCGGGAGTCTCACCTGGCTCGACGAAACCGGCCAGTGTGGAGTACCTGCCTTCCGGCCAGGCCGGATGCCGCCCGAGCAGGCAGCGGTCCGCATCGTCCACGACCAACACGATGATCACGGGGTCGGTGCGAGGGTGGTGCTCCGAGCCGTCCTCGGGGCACCGGCGCAGGTGCCCCGCCTCGGCTACTTTCGTCGGCGCACCGCATCGCGAGCAGTGGCCGTGGGTCGCGTGCCAGTTAGCCAGTGCGATCGCATGTACCAGCAGGCCACCGTCACGATCATCGAGGCTCAGGCTGGCCCGGCGCAGGCCGACCGCCCGGGGGTCCGGATGCGGCCCGGCGTGGGCCACAGCGAAGTAGGCGATGCCGTCGTTGTCCACACCGAGCAGGAATCGCTCCCCGTCGGGCACTTCAGCCGGACTCACCAGCACCAGCCGGCCGTCCGCTATGGGTGCGGCGCCGTCGGCGATGACCAGCACCCGAGTCCGGTCGTCGGCCCACGCGTCAGCCAGCCAGCGATCGTCCCTACGGCGTTCCCCTGCTCGATCAACGACAGAGCGGGTGAGGGCGAGCGGCCGGCGCAACGCGTACGGAGTCGTTTCCACCAGCCCTGACCCTAACCAGTACGGTCGTCATCGTGAGTACACACCTGGCCGCCCAGCCCGGCGACATCGCCGACACCGTCCTGCTCCCCGGGGACCCGCTTCGGGCCGAATGGATCGCCAACACCTACCTCGACGACGTCGTTTGCTACAACCGGGTACGTAACATGCTCGGCTTCACCGGGACGTACAAAGGTCGCCGGGTGTCGGTGCAGGGCACGGGCATGGGCCAGCCGTCGCTTGCCATCTACGTTCACGAGCTGCTGACCGAGTACGGCGCTCGCACTCTGGTCCGGGTGGGTTCGTGCGGCGCCCTGGTACCCCGGGTGAACCTCCGCGACATAGTGATCGCGATGACGGCGTGCACCGACTCTGCGATGAACCGCCTGCGCTTCGAGGGCATCGACTTCGCGCCGGCCGCCGACTACGGGTTGCTGCGGGCGGCGGCGGACCGCGCAGCTGCGGCCGGATTGCCCTACCACGTCGGTGCGATCATGTCCGGCGACTCGTTCTACAACGACCGCCCCGAGCTGACCAAGCGGCTTGCCGAGTACGGCGTGCTCGCCATCGAGATGGAAGCTGCAGCTCTCTACACGCTGGCGGCCAAGCATGGGGCCCGGGCCCTCGCGATCTGCACTGTCAGTGACAGCCTGGTCACCGGCGAGGAGACCAGCTCGCAAGAGCGCGAGCGGACGTTCGCGGCGATGGCCAGGCTCGCCCTGGACACCGTCGGCGCTGAACCGGACCCGGGCGGGCCGGGCGATAGCGTCGCGCCGTGACACGGTTGAGGTTCGGGACGTTCAACATCCTGCACGGCAGATCGCTGGCGGCGGGAACGGTACGCGAAGGCGATCTGCGAGCCGCCGCCGGCGGCCTGGATTCAGACATCCTGGCCCTGCAAGAGGTCGATCGGGGGCAGCCGCGCAGCCAGAAGATCGATCAAGCGGCAGCGGTTGCCGAGGTCCTCGACGCTCGATGGTGGCGCTACGCGCCGGCCTTTGCTGGAACGCCCAACCGGCCCTTCACCCCGGCGGATCCGATGTCCGACGAGCCGGGACCTTCGTTCGGCATCGCGCTCGTGTCCCGGCTCGCCGTGCTTCGGTGGTACGGCCACCGGTTCCCCGCAGCGCCCGTGCCGATGCCGCTCACGATCGCCGGTGAGCGAGGCCTGGCCGCCGTCTACGATCATCCGCGGGTGGCGCTCGCCGCCGTGGTCGTGGGGCCGGACGGGCCGTTCACTGCCATCGCGACCCATCTGTCGTTCGTCCCGGGCTGGAACGCGCGCCAACTCCGCTCGATCGTGCGATGGGCCGCCGGAATGCCGAGCCCGCGATTCCTGCTCGGCGACCTGAACCTGCCCGGGCGGTTGCCCGCGGTGATCAGCGGCTGGAACCAACTCGCCCGCGTGCCCACCTTCCCGTCCTGGCGCCCGCGCGTGCAGTGGGACCACATCCTCGCGGACGGTTTCGGATCCGGGACCGTTCGCAAGGTGGCGACGCATCGACTCACCATCTCCGACCACACGGCACTGACCGTCGACGTCGACTGGTGAGCTGGCTTCACCCGGCCGGTGGCCGACCTGGCCGAGCGCCAACGCCAGACGCTGATGCCGCCCGGGCATTGTGGGATCATGCGTCTCGTGCCGCAGTCCCTCGACGACCTCGTCACTCTCCTGGACCTGGAGAGGATCGAGGAGAACCTGTTCCGGGGCCGCCAGCCCGACACGTCGCTGCAGCGAGTCTTCGGGGGCCAGGTAGCCGGTCAGGCTCTTGTCGCGGCCGTGCGGACGGTGCCGGCCGAACGGGCCGTCCATTCGCTGCACTCGTACTTCCTGCTGCCCGGCGACCCTTCGGTTCCGATCGTCTACGACGTAGAGCACGTTCGCGACGGCCGGTCGTTCGCCACGCGGCGGGTGGCTGCCCGCCAGCACGGCAGTGTGATCTTCTATCTGACCGCGTCATTCCAGGTCGCCGAGGACGGCTTGAATCACCAGGACGCCATGCCCGCGGTCCCGGAGCCGGACGAATGCACCGAGTTGGCCGAGCTCTTCGCGGTGTTTTCAAAGGCGCCGAGGTCGGCGTGGGACAGGGAATGGGCGGCACTGGACATCAGGTACGCGGGAGATTCTCGGCGAGTGCGAGAGTGGCAGTCCGAGCATCACCCGGCGCAGGCCAGACTGTGGATGCGCGCCGCGGGGGATCTGCCGGACGATCCGACGACGCATGCCTGCGTGCTGACCTACGCCAGTGATCTCAGCCTGCTCGGAGCCACTTTGATCCCCCACGATCTGCACATCGGTGCGCCCGGGCTGCTGACGGCGTCACTTGACCATTCGATGTGGTTCCACCGGCCGTTCCGGGCCGACGAGTGGTTGCTGTACGACCAGGTATCGCCGTCGGCATCGGGTGGCCGCGGGCTGGCCGTCGGCCGGGTGTTCACCCGGGACGGGCGGCTGGTCGCCACCGTCGCCCAGGAAGGCCTGATCCGAGTGTCGCCCAAGCAGCGCTGAGCTCACCTGCCGCGACCTCAAGTTGCGCTCGGGATGCGGCGGATCAACTTCTCGAGTCCGCACTGATCCATCAGGTCGACAGGACGGAGTGTGAAGTTCTCGCGCACATAGTGGAATGCGGCTCCGACCTTTTCCAGGGGCAACCCGCGCAGCGCTGCGAAGGCCAGCCGGTAGGCCGCCAGTTGGACTGCCCGAATCTGCTCCTGCGCCGCATCGCGGGGTGGCCGCCCGGTCTTCCAGTCGACGATGTCGATGCCGCCGTCCGGCGTGGTGAACACGGCATCGGCTCGCCCTCGGATCAGCACGCCCGCCACCAGCAGCTCGAACGGCGGCTCGACCTCGG
>DATHUM010000079.1:0-1513 GCA_035462225.1 Jiangellaceae bacterium
GGATCGGTTCGCGGCGCACTGGGCGAAACTCCGCGCCGACGAGACAAAAGTTGTGCGCACCATCGTTGCCGATGGCATGGTGGCGGGCAACATCGGCAGCTGGCAGGAGAACGGGCAGCAACTACTCGGCTACTGGGTCGGACGCGAGTATTGGGGCCGCGGCGTCGCGACACAGGCGCTCGCCCTGCTCGTGGACGAGGTGTCGATCCGGCCGCTGTACGCCCATGTCGCGGTGCACAACGTCGGCTCGATCCGCGTCCTGGAAAGGTGTGGCTTTCGGCGCGATCGCGTGCAGGAGGCAAAGGCGCCTGCGCCCGACGACGGCATCGAGGAGTTCATCTTCGTGCTGAACGCCTAAGGTCGGCGCACCGTGGCGCCCGGCGAGCCTCGGTCGACGCCAACGCGCTGGCATCGGCATCGCCGCGCTTCCCTCTCCGCGGCATGGTCGGACGTTGCGTGTGAACCGACTTGGGTCATGTGCGTGCTTGTCCCGGTGGGTCCGAGGCGGGTGGTGCTAGGCGCGGTACGCCTTCGTGAGGGAGGTGTCGTAGGCGCGTCGGTCGAAGGTGAAGGGGCCGACCGCGCTCAGATCCCAGTCTCGATGGCCAGTGCGGAAACCATTCCACGTAACTGTGGATTCCGAAATCTCGACCTGCGCGGTCAGCGGCCAGCATCCTGGGTCGCCGCACACATCCGAGTAGGACGGTGTCGCCGTCGCCAAACCAGGTCTCGACGGGTTTACCGAGAAAGTGGATCGCCGGTAGCCGGGACCAACGGCTAAGCCGGCGTAACTACCAGCAAGGCCGGGACTTCCCTCGGCGTTCGCTAAGGCAGCTCGACTGAGCGCACTAGGTCTTGGAGTTTGGTGCCGTTGACGACCAGATTGATCACGGAGAATGGGTCGCGACCACCCAGTTCTTCATGGTCTAGGCGAAACTCAACGACGTCCACTGCCCAAGTGTCTCCTACACGGCGGCTCCAGCGCGTCGGCGATATCGTGCAGGTTGTTTCAGCGGTAGAGGCGGGCGTTCGGCATGCTGGTGTTCATGACAGCGGCTGGCCCGATTCCGTCGCCGCCGCGGTCGGTGCTGGAACTGTTCGGCGCTACGGAAGCCTTGATTCGGCTGCCTACGGGGCGAGGGACGGCGTGGCGGTCCGGTGATCTGGTGCTTAAGCCCCTGGACATGACGCACCGGATGCTGCACTGGCAGGCAAGGGTGCTGGCGGGGTTGGTGGACCGTGATGACTTTCGGGTGTCACCGCCGATACGGGCCCGGGACGGCTCGCTGTGTGTCGCGGGCTGGACGTGCTGGCCGTATCTTGCCGGAGATCACCCGGGGCGGGAGTGGCCGGAGGTGATCGCTGCCGGTCAAGCGTTCCACGCAGCGCTTGCTCCACTGGCCCGCCCGGGATTCTTGGATGATCGGACTGACGATTGGGCGATCGCCGATCGAGTGGCCTGGGGCGAGTTGCCGTTGGACGTCGGCGAGCGCGACGGGTCCATGGGTGAGCT
>DATHUM010000080.1:0-2470 GCA_035462225.1 Jiangellaceae bacterium
GGTTGTGGCGGGCACCCACTCGCGCGCAAGGTCCTGGGCCTGGATGAGGACGCCGGGGTTCCGGCCGTCGCGGTACTTGCCGATCCGGAGGACCGGGACGGTGGCCGGGCCGCGTGGCACCTCACCCTCCGGAGCGCCGGCGCGCTTCTGGTGGAGGAAGTCGGTGAGCGCCACCGGGCCTGCCGTCGGCTGTACGATGCCGGTGCCGGCGTTGTTGCGGTACGGGTGCGACCGGTCGATAAGGCCGTCGGACTGGGTACGCAACGCCGCGGCCACCTGGGCGGCCGTGCTCGCAAGTGCACCGGACGAGTTCTTCGCCAGCAGGACGCGGACCGCCGTGCCCTCGACCTGCACCTCGAGTGGCAGGTCCGAGCCCAGCCGGTTCACGAACTCGACCGTGACGTCGTTGCCGCCCTCGTGACCCCAGGCAGCAGACGTCGCGACAACGGCTGCCTGGCCTGTGCCGCCGATCGTCGCTTGCGCCTTCCGCTGGTATCCGTTCGTCTGGTACGGCAGGTAGACGATCTCGGCTATGTCCGGGTAGTCGCGAGCGATCTCTTCCATGCGCTGGTAGAGCTGCTGAGGATGCTTGTAGCCGTCGACGAAGTTCCATTTGTAGGCCGGATTAGCGGTGAGCGGCGGCTCGCCGTGCTCTAGCCAGTCGGACACGTAGCCCGTGGCGACGCCGCCGGTGGAGCTTGTCACGCGAATCTGGTCGGGCCGCTCGTTCAGCTTGAACAGGTTCCGGTGGAACATGTACTGGCCGGAGTCGACGAAGCGGCTCATCGTCCGGGCGAAGCCGAACGGTGTGCCTGGGCCTGAGTCGTTCTCGAGCTGCATCGTGACCACCGGATTCGTCTGCAGCCCCTCGGTGGTCCTCGCCTCTACGTAGAGGAAGCCTTGCCCCTTCGTCGTGAACCAGTCGGCGCGGGCGATCCGCACCGTCTCCTCGTGGGTGAAGGGAGTGATCGTCTCCGTGGCGGAGCTCCGTAGAACGGGCTCGTCCACCTCGTCGTCCCAGTTGAAGCCCTCCCCCTCGGCGAGAATCGTGACACCCATCGCCTCGAGTTCGGCGATCTGCTCGGCAGTGACCACGGCCTCGGCTTCGATGCCGGTCGGCACCCGGGTCAGGCCATGCTCGATGTCGAAACCGGCTTCGCTCACCGCGTCGAGCATGTCGGCACCGGTGAGGTGGATCCGTACCAGGCTGACCTCGTCCGGGTCCTCGAGGTGTGACCGTCCTGACGTCACGTTCTCCGGGTCGGCACCGGCTGGGACCGCCAGCAGGACGCTTCCGAGCAGTACGGGCAGTGCCAACAGCGTGATGGTCCGCTGCCTCCGTCGCATACTCTTCTCCGTTCGTATCGATGGCCGTCTCGGGCTCCCGTGGTGCGCTACTCCGCCTCGACGAACTCGAAGTAGGCGCGGTGTTGTTGGCCGTTGTCAAGGGTCAACACGAGCTCCCTGCAGGTGCCGACCCACTGCTCCTCGGTCTGCCACGGGAAGGTGTATCGACCTTGGGTGCTGCGGCTCAGCCCCGCATCGCCGGGCGTCTCCGCGGTGACCGGTGCCGCCCGCGGCGTCGTGTTCGGCGGGTTCTCGCCAGGCACCTCGAACGTCTCGCAGTCCACCCGCCGTGAGAACGGCGAGTTGCTGGCAAGTATGTCCAGGCCCTGAAGGTCAGGCCGGTTGAACATCAGCGGCACCGCCCGGCCAGCTGCAACGACGTTCACGGCCGGCTGGTCGGCGACCTGACCGGAGAACCCGTCAACGCAGTCCGGATGGGAGTCGAACGCCTCCGTGCCGTCGTTGCGGCTCGTCGTGCCACCATCGTCGGCGCTGAAGCCCAACCCGCGCCGGGCGAACGACGCCCAGATGGTGCACACGTTCTCGCCGCCGGTCAGCGCTTGGTCGGCTGCGAGGATGGCGTCCCGGCCGGTCACCAGGGTCGGATTGCAGCCCTGGATCTTCAGACCGTCCAGCACGAGCTGGAATGCGAGGTTGTTGCCACCCGTGCTCCAGTCGTCGTACAGGTTGGGGTTGAACCCGTGCCGGTCGATGAGGTCCCAGGTCATGTCCCACAACACCGCCGCCCAGCCGTGGCCGATGCCGTGCGGCGCCGACAAGCTGCCGCCGTTGAGCCAGCCGCCGGTCTTGATGCTGTCGTACGAGAACGGCTGGATATCCCAGGTACGCGAGTACGGCCGCGGCCGGAGCCCGGGGCCGGTGCGCGGCGGCTCGAACACGACGTACGGGAAGATCCCCCGTACACCGTCCGGATCGTCCAGCTCGGTGTCGATCAAGGCGACGAGCGCCACGAAGTCGCTCCACCCTTCACCCATTTGTTCCTGCCCGCTCAGGCAGTTGACACCTGGTCCCCCGGTCATCCGGTTCGACAGGCCGTGCCCGTACTCGTGGAGAATCGTCGCGTTGTCGAGATCGCCGACTCGCATCGGCGGGCGGGCGGTGT
>DATHUM010000081.1:0-6610 GCA_035462225.1 Jiangellaceae bacterium
TCGCGCAACTCGGCGCGCCTCGCGCAGCGGTGTCGGGGTGCGGTGCCGGACCACGCTGAGAACGACCCGGACCGCGGTGGCGGCATCGGTCCGCCAGCCGGCGTGAACCGCAACGGGCCGGCGGCCGGCGCGAGTGCGTAACCAGTAGCCCACGATCTCGCCGTCCAGCAGCAGCGGGCTCACAGCGGACCGTTCGTCCGACGGCCAGTCGCCGGTTGCAAGCAGCGTTCGATGTGTAACTCCGACGGTAGGCAGGTCCAGGACCGCTCCGAGGTGCACAGCGAGCCCTGCCCGGCGCGGGTGGTCGTACCCCGTGGCGTCCACGATCAGCACGTCCGCCGCTTCGGGCAAGGCCCGCAACGCCGCCTCGAGCGCCGGGCCCACGCGCAACGCCAGCAGGCCCGGTGTATACCGGCCGCACGCGATACCGCGCACATTGGCACGGCCGACGCAGTGCCGTCCTTGATACTCGGCAGCGGCCGCCCATACCGGGTCGCCGGCCGCCCCGGCGCCGGACTCTCCCCGCGGCAGGCAGGCGAAGCAGCCGGCCACGATCGGGTCCGCCGGCGGATGCCAGGGCGGCGGGCGGACCGCCGCGGCCAGTGCCTGCTGGGCCGCGATGAGCTCGTCGGCGGTAACCGGCCAGGTATTCACCCAGCCGGCCTCATGTTCAGCACCGTTCCAGCTAGCCACACCGTCCGCGATGGACGCCAGGGTTCCGTGGCAGTCCGCTACCCGTACACCCGGTTTGGCAGGATCGTCGTCGTGCGACGCTCACCGCAGCGGCCGGCTGACTGGCAAACCGGCCCAGTACCAGCGGGATACCGCCAGCGACTGGTGGCCGACGACGGCACCCTCATCCAGGCTGAGCACCTACCGGCAGCGTCGGGATCCCGTGATCTGGCCATCGTCGTGGCACACGGTTTCATGCTCCACTCCCGCCATCCCCGGCTCCGCCGGGTCGGCGGATGGATGCGCGATGCGGCGGGTGTCGTCCTCGTCGACCTGCGAGGGCATGGCGGCTCAAGCGGTGTGTGCACCCTCGGCTGGCAGGAAGTGCGTGATGTCGAGGCCGCCGTGGGGTGGGCCCGCTGGCTCGGATACCGCCGGGTGGCCACGCTCGGCTTTTCGCTCGGCGCCGCAGTCGTGCTGCGCCATGCCGCCCTCTACGGTGGCGTGGACCGGGTCGCCGCGGTCAGTGGGCCGGGTCAGTGGTACTTCCGCGGCACCTCGCGGATGCGACTGCTGCACCAGCTGATCCTGAGCCGATCAGGCCGCCTGGCCATCCGCGCGCTCCGCCGTACCCGGATCTCGAATGTGCCATGGGCTGAGCCGCTTCCTATCGACCCGGTGGCAGCCGCAGCAAAGATCGACGTCCCGCTGCTGGTCGTCCATGGTGATCGCGACGACCTGTTTCCCACCGATCACGCGACGAGGGTCAGTGCGGCAGGGCGCTACAGCACGCTGTGGCTGGTTCCGGGCTTCGGGCACGCCGAGGTGGCCGTGAACGCGGCGCTGGCCCGGGACGTCGCCAACTGGCTCGCGGACGGAACGGACGTCCGAGGGGATCGACATTGGGACGGGATCCGCTAGACGCGTCGCACTCCGGCCAGGACAGCGGGCCGGCCGTAGGCCCAACTACCAGTGAGTGTGGGCTCCGCGCGCACCTCGGCTCCGATAACGCGGATGACTACGAGCTCTCACCTGACGTCGGCAGCGACGCACGGATCGCCTAGGTAGTGAATCGGCGGGCACTGGGCCTGCCTTGCCCGCCGTCGACGACGAGATTCGTGCCGGTGATCCAGGAGGCGCGCGCGGACAGTAAGAACGCCACGGGAGCGGCGACCTCCTCGAGCGTGCCCATCCGCCCGAACGGGAACTCGGTGTCGACGAAGTTGGCGAAATTGTCCGGATTCTCCTGTTGGAAGGTGTCCCAACCGCCGCCGGGAAAGAAGATCGAACCTGGGCTGACGGCGTTGACCCGGATGTTCAGGTGAGCAAGCTCCTGGGCCAGGACGGCGGCCAGGTGAATCTCTGCGGCCTTGGCGGCGGCATAAGTCGTCCTCGGCCCCGCCCGCATGCCGGTGATGGACGCGATGAAGACAACGGATCCGCCACCGGCCGCCCGCAGATGAGGAACCGCCGCACGGGTGAGGCTGACCGCGTGCCCGGCGTTGAGCTCGAACGTTGCCGAGAAATCCTCCGGCGTGGAATCCAGGAGGTTGCCCCCGACCGTGCCGCCGACATTCGCCACAGCACCATCGAGGCCGCCAAACGCTTCGGCCACCTCATCGACAGTGCGCCCGACCGCGATCCCGTCGGTGACATCGACCGCGACGTCTAGTATCCGCGTCCCGTGCCGCTCCAGGTCGTCGCGAGCCTGCCCCAGCTGGTTGCGTCCGCGCGCGAGGATCGCGACGTCGGCACCTTCGGCGGCCAGCGTGTCCGCGATGGCCCTGCCGATGCCACGGCTCGCCCCGGTGACCACGAAGCGCCGGCCCTGTAACCCGAGATCCACCTGATCGCCTCCATGTATTGCACAGTTGCCGAGCCGGGCCGCCGGCTAGCTGACGCAGAACTCGTTGCCTTCTGGGTCGTGCATGACCACGAAGTAGCTCGGGTCGTCCGGGTCGTCGTGCCGGGTGCGTCGCTCGACGCTGGCTCCCAGCCCGATCAGTTCGGCGACCTTCGCCTCAACGATCTCGATCCGCCGCTGCATCGGCAGGGTGTTGTCGCGACCGGTCGGATAAAGGTCGAGGTGCAGCCGGTTCTTGCCCGCCTTGGTCTCAGGTACCTCCTGGAACCAGATCGGCGGCATCAGACCGGCCGAGTCGAAGAGCCGGTCGGAAAAGGCCTGTTCGCCGCCCAGCCGCGCTCGGTAATGCTCATACCACGTGGTAGCCGGCTCGTCCGGGGGTTCCGGCCGGTAGCCGAGGGCCTGGGCCCAGAAACGGGCCAGTATGGCCGGATCATTGGCGTCGATGGTCAGCTGCCAGAACATCATTCCCTGAAGGCTAGCCGCGACCACCGACGATCCTCCGGCGTGGAGTCAAGGAGATTTCCGCCGACCGTGCCGCCGACATTCGCCACGGCACCGTCGAGGCCGCCCAGCCTATCGGCAAGGTGGTGCGCAGGCAGGTGAGAGCGCAGCTGGTGGAACGGGCCGGCCGGGGACAGGATTAGCGGTGTGCGGCCCCGATCATTCCGGTGGCGCGCTTCGCGTACCCGAGTCCTCCCAGTAGGTCTCGACAGGAACGCCGTCCGGGTCGAGGCACTTGAACCCTACGTACGCCGGCGTATCGAGCTCTTCGATGATCTCGATGCCGTCCGCGTTCAGCCGGGCCAACAACGTCCGCACGGCGTCGGTGTCACTTACCTTGAAGCCGAAGTGCAAGAATTCCGGGAGCCGGCCGGCGTCTTCAACAGCGTGTAGGGCCAGATCGAAGCCGTCGGAGTTGCGGATGATCACTGTGCCGTCGTCGTACCGCTCGGCAGTGGCCGGTTCGAAACCGAAGTACGTCTCATAGAACTGACGGCTGCGCCGGACGTCGGTCACCGGCAAACCAAGGGCAGCAGGTTCATGGCCTAAGCGTGGCACGGGGAGCCGATCGTTCACCTAGCCCTACCTGCTTTCCAGGTGGTAGGTCCAACCGTCCGATCGGCATATCCTGCCTGAAAGGACACGTCTGACTGGAGATTCGGTGATCGACGTTCTGGTGCCGGCCGTCATCGGTCGTGACCCCTTCTCGGGCGGGTCCGGCGAGGCGAGCCACGGGTGGTAGCCGCCGACGACCTGGTCGTCCTGCTCGACGAGGCGTACCGCCCGGTGGGCAGTGCGCCGAAGGGCTCAGTCCACCATCGGGAGACGCCCTTGCACTTCGCGTTCTCGTGCTACCTCTTCCATCCTGATACGCATGAGGTGTTGATCACGCGACGGTCGCTGGAGAAGCCGACCTGGCCAGGCGTTTGGACCAACGCGTGCTGCGGCCATCCCAAGCCTGACGAGGACGTGGTGAGCGCTGCGCAACGTCGGGTGCGGGAGGAGCTCGGCCTGACCGGCTCCGAACTCCGGGTCGTTCTGCCGCGGTTCGCGTACCGCGCCACTGATTCCAGCGGCATCGTGGAGAACGAGCTATGCCCGGTGCTGATCGGCGTCGCGGACCGCGACCCGACGCCCGATCCGGCAGAGGTATGCGCATGGTCGTGGACATCCTGGGGGGACCTCCGGCTGGTCGCCACCCGCGCGCCGTGGGCTATCAGCCCCTGGGCCGCTCTTCAGATTCCTAACCTGCCGGACGCAGTACCGGAGTTGGGTGAACACAGCCGCTGAGCGGACGAGGCTTGCGGGCGGTCCCTTACCTGCCGCCGGTCAACGCGTTCCAGGAAACCTGTTCGGGCGGTGTGCCGGGCAGCGGCGAACCGGCGCCCGAAAGGGCGGCCACGTCATCGTAGGGACGCCCAGCGGCCAACGCGCCGGCCCATCGGACGTCCGCACCGCCCCAGCCTGTAAACGCAGCCACCGCCGCGGACTCGGGTAGCCGGTTGTACCACCGCAGGAAGAGAGACGCCCAGCCCTCGCGGCTCGGCTCGCCCCAAGCGCGCACCCGGGCCAAGCCGCCGTCCGGAAAGATGTCCACTCGCAACCGGTCCACAGCGCCGGCCGGCCGCAGCATGAACCGGTTCACGGCGTCCGGCTGAACCGGCGTCCTGTGCAGCAGTTCGACGCGCGCCGCGCCGAATCCGGCCACCGACACCGCACCAGGCGCGTTGCCGACGAAGCACGACGTGTCGAGCTCCAGGTGACGCACCACACCGGTCGTGGCCAGCCTGATCACCACCCAGTCGTTCTCGGTGTCGCGCCGCCGGGAGGTCTCCCACCCCTCTCCCATCACTCGCGCCGGCCCGGAGACGAGCAGGTTGTTCGGCGCGGAATAGAACCGGTTGCTGCAGTCGACAGCCGTGGCGCCGTGCTCCATCGCGGCCAGGTCGAACGCCCGGCCGGCCAGCCAACGCGGGTCGCCGACGGGTTCGCCGTGGACCCGCAGCCGCGCGATCCCCCCGTCGGGGTACTGGCGCAGTCGCACGTGTGTGACCACGTGACCGTGATCCACGGCGAAATCGTTCGGGCTGTCTCCGCGAACCGGCGACCGCGGCGTGATCTCTGTCCACTCGACCCTCGGGTCGACCAGGTCTGCCGGGCGGACCGACGAGTCGAGCGGATCGACCCACGCCGCGTCCACCGACACCTCCGGCGGGTAGTTCCCGGTGAACCACGAGGTGTCGACGACCATCCCGCGCACGACGCCGGGAATGCCCAGCCGGACGATCGCCCAGTCGTCCCCCGGCTCGCGGCGCCGCCGAGTCTCCCAGCCGTCCACGACCTGGCCGTGGTGGCCGAAGGTGTGCGGCTGGAACGCCGGGATGTCCGGCCTGATCAAGTTCTCCTTCTCGCCGAAGGTCTCGTCGTTGGCCAGCACGACCGAGCCGCCCCTGACGCGAGCGGCGAGATCGGGAAGGTCCTTCCAATCCATGCTCACGTGCCTCGCGCCAGCAACCGGCCGCGAGGGAACCTGCCGTCCACCCGCTGACCGCGCAACCAGGTGTCCCACACCACCCCGCGCAGCGTCCGGCCGGCATAGACCGTGACCGGATGCCGGTGGAACAGCTCCGCCGGGTCGACCACGAACGTGGTGTCCGGGTCGAACGCCACCAGATCTGCGTCCTTGCCGACCTCGAGGGACCCCTTCGACCCCAGGCCTACGAGCGCCGCCGGGCCGCGAGCCATCCAGCGGGCGAGATCGGTCAGCCCGTACCCGCGCGACCAGGCCTGCGTCCACACCGCCGGCAATCCCAGCTGCAATCCGCTGATACCACCCCACGCCGCGCCGAAGTCACCGGTATCCAACGCCTTCAGCTCTGGCGGACACGGCGAATGATCCGACACCACGAGTTCTATCGACCCGGCACCGAGCCGGTGCCACAGCGCATCCCGGTTCGCCGCATCACGGATCGGCGGGCAGCACTTGGCCGCCGTTTCGCCGTCTCCCACGTCTTCAGCGGCCAGGCACAGGTAGTGAGGGCACGTCTCGGCCGTGATGCGCACGCCGTCGCGCCGCGCGGCGTCGAGCAGTGGCACGACCTCGGCATCGGATACGTGCAGCACGTGCACGCGCGCCCCCGTCAGCCTAGCGGCCTCGACGAGGCTGGCCACGGCGGTGCGCTCGGCCTCGGGCGGACGCGACCGGAGGAAACCCGCATACGACCGCCCGGACGGCACCGGCGATCCCGCCAGCACGTCGGGATCCTCCGCGTGCACTACACACAGTGAGTCCAGCCGGGCGATCTCCGCCAGCGCTCGCTCCAGCTCGTCGCCGGCGAGGTGCGGGAACTCGGGAACTCCGGACGGCGCCATGAACGCCTTGAAGCCGAACACGCCGGCGTCGTGCAGGGCCGCGAACTCGCCTACGTTGTCACCCGTCGCCCCGCCCCAGAACCCGACGTCGACGTGCAGCGAGCCGGCCGCCGCCGCGCGCTTGGTTTCCAGGTGGCCGACGGTCGTCGTCGGTGGGATCGAGTTCAGCGGCATGTCGACGATCGTCGTGACGCCGCC
>DATHUM010000082.1:0-2103 GCA_035462225.1 Jiangellaceae bacterium
ATCGTCCTCACGTGAGAGGCTGGCCGTCGGCCTCGAGCACTCTCTCGCCGAACGGGGGATGGACCTGATGCAGTTGATCACAGCGCCGATCGCTATCGGCCTGGCATTCCTCACCGCTCTGATCTTCGGCCTGGTGGCACAACGCCTGCTCGGAATCCGGCTCGGTTTCGTGCGAGTGATCATCGCCGGCATAGTGGCCATGACGATCAACGGGCCGCTCATGCTCGGTGTGCTCGGCAACCTGGCCGAGCGGCAACCGACATCGAGCGAAGTCGCGCCGCTGCTCGCCCTCGGCCTCCTCGGAATGGCCACCACGATCCTGGCCTCGATGATCTTCCTGGTGCTCATCGAGGCGTTCGTTCCGCTCGGCTCCCTGCCTCCACCGCTGGTCTGGGGCCGCGGTATCCGCGGCCGGTTCGCCCGGGCCCGCCGGTACTGGCAGATCGTTGCCATCGGGTTCCGCAACGGCCTCGGGCCGTTCGTCCGGGAGACCCGCCGGCGGGCCCTCGACGACCCAGGTGGCCGGCGCCATCTCGGTGTAGCGCTACGCAACACGCTCAACGCTGCCGGCGTCACCTTCGTCAAACTGGGGCAGATCCTGTCCACCCGGCGAGACCTGCTGCCACCAGAGATCGTCGACGAGCTCAGCCAGCTCCAGGACCGCGCCGACCCGGTGCCATGGCCGGACGTGCAGGCTGTGCTGGAAACCGAACTCGGCGGAGCGGTCGACGACATCTTCGCCTCATTCGACCGAGAACCGCTCGCCGCCGCCTCGGTCGGGCAGGTCCACGCGGCGCGGCTGCGTTCCGGTCTGGACGTTGTAGTGAAAGTGCAACGGCCGGGAATCCGCCCCGTCGTCGAGCGCGACCTGGACATCGCCCAGCGGCTCGCGGCCCGCCTGGAGGCCGGGACGAACTGGGGACGGACCCTCGGACTGCGATCGCTCGCCGAAGGGCTGGCCGGGGCCCTGCGTGAAGAGCTCGACTACCGGATCGAGGCCGAGAACATCGAGACGGTCGCTCGGGCGGCCGCCGCACGAAGGGACGGCGACATCCGAGTGCTGAACGTCTACCCCGCGCTCTGCACCGAACGTGTGCTCGTCATGGAACGGCTGCACGGGACGCCGGTCAATGCGGCCGAACAGGTCCTGCGCGAGCTGAGCGCGGACCGGGCGGCGCTCGCCCGCGGCCTGTTGGACTTCCTGCTTCGGCAGATCCTGCTCGACGGTGTCTTTCACGCCGATCCGCACGCCGGGAATGTTTTCGTGCTGCGCAATGGGCGACTCGGCCTGCTGGATTTCGGCTCCGTCGGCCGGCTTGACGCAGGCCTGCGGGAGGCGTTCCAGCGGCTGCTCGTGTCGGTGGATCGTGGCGATCCGCTGGGCACGACCGACGCGTTGCTCGAGCTCGTACCGCGCCCGGACACCGTTGACGAGCAGGCTCTCGAACGTGACCTCGGCCGGTTCCTGGCCAGGCACGTCGACTCCGCCGCGAGCTCGACCGTGCGGATGTTCGGGGACCTGTTCCGCATCGTGGGCGCGCACGGCCTTTCGATACCGCCCGAGCTGGCGGCCGTGCTGCGCGCGCTGGGCACGGCGGAAGGCACTCTGGATCACATCGCGCCCGGATTCGACTTCGTCGGCGAGGCCCGTACGCTCAGCGCCGCATACGTCACCGAGCAACTGGAGCCGGCATCACTGAAGCGTGCCGCCACGGACGAACTGATCGCACTCGTGCCCATTCTGCGCAGGTTGCCGCGGCGGGTGGAGCGGATCGCCAGCGCGGCCGAACACGGCAGGCTGGCGATGAACGTCCGGCTGTTCGCCGACGAACGTGACCGCGAGGTGCTGACCGATCTGCTGCACCAGGTGCTGCTCGCCTTTCTGGCAGCAGCGGTGGGCATCATGGCGGTCGTCCTGCTCGGGACCGACGGCGGCCCGATGGTGACCCGATCGGTCAGTCTGTACGCGCTGTTCGGTTACAACCTGCTGGTGGTCAGCTCGGTGCTTGGTCTGCGGGTGCTCGTGACGATCTTCCGGCGCGGCCCAACCTGACCCTGCCGTTCGATCACGTTCGGCAGGCTGGCCGACGTAGCTACAGGGCT
>DATHUM010000083.1:0-11055 GCA_035462225.1 Jiangellaceae bacterium
TGGTCGTGCCGGCGAGCGGGAATCCTACTCTCGTAGTGCCGAAACTCGAACGCCCGGCGGCCGAGGCATCAGGAGCAGGCGAGGTCGCCGAGATCGTGGACTGGCCGGAGACGGCCGATCCGGTCGCACTGGTGGCCGGGATGCTGCCCACCGCCGGCCGGGTCGGGCTCGACGACCACATGTGGGCCGAGAAGGTGCTACGGTTCCGGGCGGCGATGCCGGCGACCGAGCAGATTCTGGCCGGGGGAGTGCTCAGCGAACTGCGGGTTCGCAAGGCCGACGACGAGATCGAGGCGCTGCGCGAGGCGGGCGCCGCGATCGACCGGGTGCATGCGCGGATGGCGCAGTGGCTTCGCCCGGGCCGGACCGAGCGCGAAGTGGCCCGTGACATCGCTGATGCCATCGTCGTGGAGGGGCACGTCCGGACTGATTTCGTGATCGTCGCGTCGGGTCCGAACAGCGCCAGCCCGCACCACGAGACGAGCGAGCGCGTCATCGAGGCCGGAGATCCGGTAGTTGTCGACATCGGCGGCACTACCGAGGCGGGTTACTGCTCGGACGAAACCCGTACGTACGTGGTGGGGGAGCCGCCCGCGGAGTACGTCGAAGCGTATGCGGCGCTGCTTGCCGCCCAAGTCGCCGCGTGCGAACAGGCCAGGCCCGGGGTGACCGCCGAATCGGTCGATGCGGCGGCCCGATCTGTTCTGGAAGAGGCTGGGCTCGGGAGGTACTTCATCCACCGGACCGGGCACGGGATAGGTGTCGAGACACACGAGGGGCCCTACATCGTCGCGGGCAACTCGACGATGCTCGAGCCGGGGATGGCGTTCTCGATCGAGCCAGGGTTCTACATCGCGGGGCGCTACGGTGCCCGGATCGAGGACATCGTGGTGATCACGCCGGGTGGAGTCGAGCGCCTGAACCTGCGCCCGCGGGAGCTCGCAGGGCTCTAGCGGGTCAGCGCCTGCAGTGCCAGATCGACGTCGGCTTCGGTCGTGTAGAGGTGGAACGAAACGCGCACGCTGCCGCCGCGCACGGCGGCGCGGACACCGGCGGCTGCCAGCCGCTCATGCGCCCCGGGGACATTCACCGAGACGATCGCGGAGTCGCCGTCGGGAAGACCCAGCCCGGCGCGGAACCGGTTCGCGAGGCCGACATCGTGGTCGTGGATGGCGGCGATGCCGACCTGCTCGATGATTGCGAGCGCCGGCGCCGTGCCGACCCAGCTGAACCACGCCGGTGAGATGTCGAACGCTCGCGCATCGTTGGCCAGGCGTAGCGGAGGGCCGTAGTACGAGGCGTGCGGGTCTGCGCCGGCCCACCATCCGGCCTGCGACGGCACGAGCCGCTCACGCAATTCCGGTCGCGTGACCAGGAACGCCGTGCCGCGCGGCGACAGCAGCCACTTGTAGGCGCCGCAGACGAGGGCGTCGCAGCGGCCGGCGTCGACGGGAAGCCAGCCGCACGCCTGGGTGGCGTCCACGACCGTCATGGCCCCGGCTGCCGCGGCGGCCGATTGGATCGCGTCGAAGTCGGCGACCTCACCTGTAGCCGACTGCACCAGGCTGTACGCGACCAGGTCCGTACCGTCGTCGATCGCCGCCGCCAGTTTGGTGGGGGGTACGGTCTGCACCTCCACGCCTCGGCGGGTCTGGGCCAGCCACGGGAACAGGTTGGAGGTGAACTCCACGTCCGGCGTCACGACCCGGGCGCCGCCCGGCAGCGCAGCGGCTATCGGCGCCAGCAGTTGGGACACCTGGGCACCGGTCGTCACATCCGTCGCCGAGACGCCGGTCAGCTGGGCGAACGTTTCTCTCGCCCGCCTGGTGGATGCCCCCCACGGCTCCCAGTCGGACCTTCCGACCCGCCAGTCCGCCAGCGCGGCCTGCAGCGCGTCCCAGGCCGGTTGAGGCGGCAGTCCATAGCTGGCGGTGTTGAGATAACCCGGTTCCGGCTCGAAGAGCGCCTGCGCGGCGGTAAGGTCCACGAGCGTCATCCTGTCACCCGATCTGCCACGCCGACTAAGGTGTCTGCTCGTGGAGGAGATCGACCGGCAGATCGTCAACCTGCTGTCCCGCGACGGCCGGATGAGCTACACGGACCTGGGCAAGGCGACCGGCCTGTCGACCTCCGCCGTCCACCAGCGGGTCCGGCGGCTCGAAGAGCGCGGGGTCATCCGCGGCTATACGGCCGTCGTCGATTACGATGCGATCGGGCTGCCTCTCACCGCGTTCATCTCGATCAAGCCGATGGACCCCAGCCAACCCGACGATGCGCCAGAGCGGCTGGCTGACTTCCCCGAGATCGAGGCGTGCCATTCGGTCGCGGGCGAGGAAAGCTACATCCTGAAGGTTCGCGTCGGCACGCCGGGCGAGTTGGAGGAGCTACTGGCCCGCATCCGCACCAAGGCGAGCGTGTCCACCCACACCACGATCGTGCTGTCGACCCCGTACGAAGCCCGTCCGCCGGCACGATGAATCGCACACCTGAAAGGCTCAGCCGTTGACGACCGATGCTGTGCTCGGCCCTCCCTACACCGCGCGGACGATCGAACTGACTCCAGATGAGGAAGGCGAAGTCGTCGCCACCCTGGTGAGTAGGCGTGCGCCTGAGCCGGCCCGCCGGGCGGTGCTTTACGTCCACGGCTACGTCGACTACTTCTTTCACGACCACGTCGCCCAGTTCTGGGTCGATGAGGGCTACGACTTCTACGCCCTGGATCTTCGCAAGTACGGACGGTCCATCCGGCCGCATCAGACGCCCGGGTACTGCGCCGACCTCGCCGAGTTCGAGGAAGAGCTCGACGAGGCGGTGCGCATCATCCGCGATGAGGACGGCCACGAAGTACTCGTGGTGATGGCCCATTCCATGGGCGGGCTGGTCACCTCGCTATGGTTGAACCGCAAGGGCGCCGACGGGGCGGTGGACGCCCTGGTCTTGAACAGCCCGTGGTTCGCCCACAACGGACCGTGGTGGGAACGCACCGAGCTGGTCGGGCGCACGATCGAGGTGGTGGGCGCGCGGCGCAAGCGCATGGAGCTGCCGATGCGGATGTCGGTCCACCAGGGCCACAGCATCCATCGCGACTACCGGGGCGAGTGGAGCTACAACCTGGAATGGAAGCCGGTTGGTGGCTTCCTGCCTCTTGCCGCCTTCGGCCGTGCCATCAGGATCGGCCAGTCGCGGGTCGCCCGTGGGCTCGACGTGCCGTGTCCGGTCCTTGTGGCCTGCTCGAACCGCAGCATTCGATCGTCCCGGTGGACCGATGAGTTCCTGCGGGCCGATCTGTTGCTGAACGTCGATGACATGGTGACGCGCGGCGCCCGCCTCGGCCGGCACGTCACGATCGTGCGGATCGATGGCGGCATGCACGACCTTGCGCTGTCCGCCCAGGCGCCGCGAGAGCAGTACTTCGAGCACGTGCGCAAGTGGTGCCGGGCGTACGTACCAGCCGGGAATGACGCGGCGGCCTGATAGGTTCCGGTGATCGTGCTCGAGACTTCGTCGACTGACAGATCCGACCGGACCTGGATGGTCGCCCTGGCGGCCGCCCTCTGGGGTACGTCGGCGCTGATGCGAGAACCGCTCACCGGGGATTTGGGCATGGCCTCGTCCACGATCGTGTTCGCGGAGCATTTCGTCCTCGTGCTGTGCCTGCTGCCGTGGCTTCCGGCGGCACTGCGAGCCTGGTGGTCATCCTCGATCCGGACGAGGGTCGCCATTGTGGTCATTGGAGCGGGTGCGTCGGCCCTAGCGACGACCCTGTTCACGGCGGCGTTCGCGACCGGATTCGCGATGGACGGCCGGCCCGATGTGATCACGCCGGTGGCGTTGCAGAAGCTGCAACCGCTGATCGCCGTCCTGCTGGCCGCAGTCATTCTCGGCGAACGAATCCGCCCGATCTTCTGGCTGTTCGTGGCGCCGGCGCTCGGCGGCGCATGGCTGCTGGCTTTCTCCGAACCGTTCGACGTGACGTTGCGCACTGCCGAGGCGTCGTTGCTCGCGCTCGGCGCAGCCGCCCTATGGGCGTCCGGCACGGTCTTGGGCCGGTTCGTGGGGTCCGAGCTGTCGGCCACCCACATCACCGCGCTGCGGTTCTTCTTCGGACTCGCCACGATGATCGTGGTGGTGGGGTTGCGCGGCGAGCCGTTCACGGTGCCGTGGCGGGCCGTGCAGTACATCGTGCCGCTGGCCTTGATCGTGGGGCTGCTCGCATTGAGCTTGTACTACCGGGGTTTACGGAACACGCCTGCGTCCCGTGCGACGTTCGCGGAGCTGGCGTTCCCGCTGACGGCGGCCGCGGTAGGGCTGGCGCTGGGCCGCAACCTGGACTGGAGCCAGTGGCTCGGGTTCGGCATCCTGCTCGTCGCGGTGACCGCGCTCGCGTTGCACGAGAACCGCAGCAGCAATCCCGCCGTCGCGGTTCCGGACCGGGTCGAGGACGCCATCCCCGCCCGCTAGCGCCCGCTTCGTTCGATCACGTTCAGTAGGCGTAGCCACTTAGCCACATGCATGCGGCCATGTAGCTACGGGCCGCCGCCTGCTGAACGTGATCGAACGTCAGCTGAAGGCGGAGTGGCCGGTCAGGGCCTGGCCGATGACGAGCTGGTGGACTTCGGAGGTGCCCTCGTAGGTGAGGACCGACTCGAGATTATTGGCATGCCGCATGACCGGGTACTCGAGTGTGATGCCGTTGGCCCCCAGGATGGTGCGGCAGGTCCGGGCGATCTCGATGGCCTCGCGGACATTGTTCAGCTTGCCGAGGCTGACCTGCTCGGGGCGGAGCTTGCCGTCGTCCTTGAGCCGGCCGAGGTGCAGGGCCAGCAGGAAGCCCTTCTGTAGCTCTAGCGTCATGTCGGCGAGCTTGGCCTGGGTCAGCTGGAACGAGGCCAGCGGCCGATCGAACACCTCGCGGTCGGCCGCGTAGGCGAGGGCGGCCTCGAGGCAGTCGCGGGCCGCTCCGAGGGAGCCGAACACGATGCCGAACCGGGCCTCGTTCAGGCACGACAGTGGCCCACGCAGGCCGGTGACCTCAGGCAACACGGCGTCGGCCGGCAGCCGGACGCCCTCGAGTACCAGCTCACTGGTGATCGAGGCGCGCAGGGACAGTTTGCCGCCTATCTTGGGCGCCGAGAACCCGGGCGTGTCGGTCGGCACGATGAAGCCACGGATGCCCTCGTCGGTGCGGGCCCACACCACGGCGAGGTCGGCCACCGAGCCGTTGGTGATCCACATCTTGGTACCGTCGAGCACCCACTCGTCGCCGTCGCGCCGGGCGCGCGCGCGCATGCCGGCCGGGTTCGATCCGAAGTCGGGCTCGGTGAGCCCGAAGCAGCCGATCAGCGAGCCTTCGGCCATGCCGGGCAGCCAGCGCCGCTTCTGCTCCTCGGAGCCGAACTTCCAGATCGCGAACATGGCCAGCGAACCCTGGACCGAGACCAGGCTCCGCACCCCCGAGTCGGCCGCCTCGAGCTCCATGCAGGCCAGGCCGTACGACACGGCGTTCGTCCCGGCGCAGCCGTACCCGGTCAGGTGCATGCCGAGCAAGCCGAGTTTGCCGGCCTCGCGGGCCAGCTCGAGCGGAATCTCGCCGGCCTCGTACCACTCGGCGATATGGGGGCGGACCTGGTCGGCGGTGAACCGCCGGACGGTCTCCTGAATGGCCTGCTCCTCGTCAGTGAGCAGGTGGTCGATGCTCAGCAGCTCCAATGGAGCGGTCATTGGTGTTCTCCTCGTACGAGGCGGACGGCCGCCGCCTCTATCTCGTCTTCGCCCAGCAGCACGTCATGGGCCGCCGGGCCGAGTGGAACAAAGCTATCCCGGCTGGTCACCCGGGCCATGGTGCCTGCGTACCCTGCATCGACTAGCGCGGCCAGCACACCTTCGGACACGCCGCCGGAGCGCCGCGTTTCGTCGACCACGAGAAGCCGTCCGGTAGCGCGGGCCTCCCGCACGATGTCGGCGACCGGCAGGGGGGCGAGCCACCGCAGATCGAGGACGCGCGCCTCGGTGCCCTGCGCGGCCAGCCGGCGAGCCACCCGCAGGCTCATCGCCACCCCGTTACCGAACGTCACCAGCGTCAGGTCAGCGCCATCGCCGTACGTGCGGGCCGATCCGATCTGCACGTGGCCGGCCGTCCAGGCGTCCGGTCCCTCGTACGGGTCGAGCCAGCCCTCGTCGCCGTCCTCGTGCAGGTCACGGGTGTGGTACTGCGCGATCGGTTCGAGGAACACACACACGCTCCCGTCTACGGCAGCGCTGGCCCAGCACGTGCGCAGCATCTCGGCCGCATCGGACCCTCGGGCCGGGCAAGCGATCACCAGGCCGGGGATGTCCCGCAGGACGCCGACGGCGTTGTCGTTGTGGAAATGGCCGCCGAAACCCTTCTGGTACCCGAGCCCGGCGATTCGCACGACCATCGGGTTGCGGTACCGGCCCTGGGAGAAGAACGAGAGCGTGGCCGCCTCGCCCCGGAGCTGGTCCTCGGCATTGTGCAGGTAGGCCAGGTACTGGATCTCCGGGACGGGCACCAGCCCGGCCAGCCCGGCGCCGAGGGCCAGGCCGAGTATCGACTGTTCGTCCAGCAGTGTGTCGAAGACCCGCCCGGCCCCGAAGCGGCGCGCCAGCCCGCGGGTCACGCCGTAGACCCCGCCCTTGCGGCCGACGTCCTCGCCGAACAGCAGCACGCGCGGATCAGCGGCCAGGAGGTCACCCAGCGCCGTCGTGATGGATGCCGCCAGAGTCAGCCCACCCTTCTCCGGCCGATCCGCGGCGTTCTCCGGCTGCGCGACCCGCACAGTGCCCACGACCACGGAAGGGAAGGTGTCAAGGTCGGGTTTGGCGGCGGCGGCCAGATCGGCGATCGCATCGGCGATGCCGGACGGTCGCCGGGGCGCCAGTGGGGCCATCACTCGCTCGGCCGTGGCCAGCCGGGGCGCGTCGGACAACTCCTCGATGGCCTGCTCGACAGCGCCGGCCGCCGCGTCGTAGCGCTGGAGCAGCTCCGCCGGCGTCGCAGCGCCGGCCTCGGCCAACGCGCTGGCGGTGCCGAGCAGCGGATCCCGCGCGTAGTCGGCCTCGATCTGCGACGGAGTTCGGTAGCTGATCTCGGCGTCGCTGCCGGCATGCCCGAGGAAACGTACGGTCCGCAGGTGCAGGAACGCCGGACGCCCTGACCTGCGGACGTACTCGGCCGCGGCCAGCGCGGTGTCGTAGGTGGCGGCCACGTCGAACCCGTCCGCGGTGAAGTACCGTAGCCCCGGCCGTGAGCCGTACGCCTGCACGATCCAGCCTTCCGGCGTGCGGACGGAGATGCCGAGCCCGTTGTCCTCGCAGACGAACAGCACCGGCACCGGCAGCCGCTGGTGTGCGGTTTGGAGCGCGGTGTTGATCGCGCCCGTAGCGGTCGAGTGGTTGGCCGAGGCGTCGCCGAACGAACACACCACAACCGAGTCGGCCGGCCACGGCGGTGCCACGCCGAGCTTGGTGGCCCGCCGCAGCGATACCGCCAACCCCACCGCCCGGGGCAAGTGGGAGGCGATGGTCGAGGTCTGCGGGATCACCGAGAGCTCGGCATGCCCGAAGACCTTGTGCCGGCCTCCCGCTATCGGCTCGTCGTCGGCGCAGAGCAAGCCCTGCAGCACGTCCCGCACCGGCGTCGAGCCGGGCACCCGAGCGGCGCGGGCCTGGTAGAACCCGCCCGAGCGGTAGTGCAGCAGCGCCGGATCCGTCGGCCGCAACGCCGCTGCGAGCGCAGCGTTGCTCTCATGCCCGGACGAGCCGATCGTGTAGAAACCCCGCCCCTCGGACTGCAGTCGCCGCGCGGCGAAGTCCAACTGCCGACTCGTCGCCTGCGCGTCGAACAACCCCAGCGCAGCGCCCACCGTCAATGCTGTTCCGGCCCGCAGCGGTTCACCCATCCGTGCGCCGGCGTCGCCGGCGGTATCGACAAACGACAGGCCGGCGACCGCTGCACGGAACGCCTCGTCGAGCGCCTTGGCCGTCACTCGCCCAGCCGGACGTCCAGATCCGGCTCCAGCTCGACGACGTCCATCTGGGCCTTCTGGAGCTTCCCTGAGTAGTCCCAGTTCATCGACTGCCAGCGGGTGAACTGGTCGAGAACCCATATCCCGGACTGGCGTGATCCGTTACCGGACTTGCCGTTGCCGCCGAACGGCAGGTGCGCCTCGGCGCCGGAGGTCGAGTTGTTGATACTGACCATCCCGGCCGAGATCCTCCGCCGGAACGTGAACGCTTCCTTCGGGTCGTTGGTGTAGATCGACGAGGACAGCCCGTAGCCGGGGGTGTTGGCCAGCTCGAGCGCCTCGTCGAGCGTCGAGTACGTCGTGACGCCGACCATCGGCCCGAACGTCTCCTCGTCGAAGATGGCATCCCCGGGCCGGACCCCGTCGACGATCACCGGGTGGTAGAAGAGCCCATTGGACGCATCTCCGGAGAAGCCGGCGCGCGCGTTGTCGGCGGTGATGCGGCCGGTCGCGCCGTGCACCGTATGGTGCGGCTGCACCCAGCTCAGGTACTCCTCGTACCGGTCGGCGAACTTTTGATCGAGCAGCGGGCCCATCAGTACGTCTCCGGCCGGATCGCCGACGACGGCGTTCTCGACCGCCTTGGTGAATCGAGCCAGGAAGTCATCGTGCACCGATTCGTGCACGATGACCGTGCCGAGCGACGTGCACCGCTGGCCGGCCGTCCCGAAGCCCGAGAACAACGCACCCTCGACCGCGAGGTCGAGGTCGGCGCTGGGCGTCACGACGAGCGGGTTCTTGCCACCGAGCTCGAGGCACGCGGTCTGCAGGTGCCGGCCGGTCAGCTCGCCGATCAGCTTGCCGACGGCGGACGAGCCGGTGAACCCAACCTTGTCGATATGCCCGGCCTCGAGAGCCTGCTCGAGCCCGGTGAAGGTGGCCGGGCCGTCGGCGTAGACCACGTTGAACACGCCGTCGGGCAGCCCGCCACCGCGGACGAACAACTCATGAAATGCGGCCGACGCAGCGGGGGAGTACTCGGCCGGCTTCCACACGATGGTGTTGCCGGCCAGCAGCGCGGGGACGATGTACCAGGACGGAACCGCCACCGGGAAGTTGCCCGCGGTGATGACGGCAACCGTCCCGACCGGGTTCCGGAAGGTGAACAGCTGCTTGTCCGGCATCTCGCTGGGGACGGTCTGCCCGTACAGCCGGCGCCCTTCACCGAGGAAGAAGTCGCAGGTGTCCACGATCTCGCGGACCTCGCCGAGCGCCTCGGCGTACGGCTTGCCGATGTCGCGAGTGACGAGCCGTGCAAGCGCCTCGGCGTTCGCCTCGATAACGCGACCGATGTGCGCGATCGCCCGGCCACGCACGGGAGCCGGGATGTCGGCCCAGGCCTGCTGAGCCCGCTTCGCCGATGCCGCGGCCGCGGCGAAGGTGTCCGCGTCGCCTTCGACTACCTCAGCGACGACCTCGGCCAGATTCGCGGGATTGGTGCTGGCCACGCGCCGGCCGCCGGTGACCGGCTTGCCGTCGATGATGGAAGTGATCTGTGTCATGGCCCGATCTCCTTTCACGCGATGGTGTCGAGCACGCGGCCAAGCGCGGCGGCAGCCAGGTCGAGCTCCTCGTCCGTCACCGAGAGCGCGGGACGGAACCGGATCGCCCGCTCGCCGCTGGTCAGCGCGAGCACATGCTCATCGTCGCGCAACAGGGTGAGCACCTGCCCGCGGGTGTGCCCATCGGGCAGATCGAAGGCCACCAGCAGTCCGCGACCCCGAATGTTCGTAAGCAGGTCGGGGTGCTTGGCAGCGACTTCGTTGAGCGCGGCGACGAGCCGCTCTCCCTTCGGGCCGGCTTGCTCGATGAGCCCATCCCGCTCGATGATCTCGAGGATTCGGCGGGACCGCACCATGTCGACGAGCCCGCCACCCCACGTGGAGTTGATCCGTCCCGACACGGCGAAGACGTTGTCCGCCACCTCGTCCACCCGCCCGCCGGCCATGATCCCGCCGAGCTGGGCCTTCTTGGAGAACGCGACGACGTCAGGCTCCAGACCGAGCTGCTGGTAGGTCCAGGCAGAGCCGGTGGTGCCCACGCCGGTCTGGACCTCGTCCATGATGAACAGGGCATCGTTGCGATGCACGAGTTCCTGTATCGCTTGCAGGAACTCCGCTCGCATGTGGTTGTCGCCGCCCTCGCCTTGGATCGGCTCGGCGATGAACGCGGCGATGTCGTGCGGGTAGCGCTCGAAGGCCTCGGCGGCCTGCCGCAGCGCGCGGTCCTCGGCGGACCTGAGCTCGTCGCTCGATGCAGCCAGGTGGATGGCGGGCACCTCGATGCGCGGCCAATCGAACTTCGGGTAGCGCGCGGTCTTGTTCGGCTCGGTGTTGGTCAGCGACATCGTGTATCCGGTGCGGCCGTGGAACGCCCTGGTGAGGTGCAGCACGCGGGTGCCGAGCTCGGGGTCCCGGCCCTGCGCCTCGTTCAGGCGGCTCTTCCAGTCGAAGGCGACCTTGAGCGCGTTCTCGACGGCAAGCGCGCCACCTTCGATGAAGAACAGGTGGGGGAGCCGGGGATCGCCCAGGACGCGGGCGAACGTCGCGACGAACTCGGCGTAGTGGACACTGTAGATGTCGGAGTTGGCCGGTTTGTTGGCGGCGATCTCGGCCAGCAGAGCCATGAACTCGGTGTCGTCGACGATTCCCGGCGGATTGGCGCCCAGCGGCGCCGAGGCGAAGAACGTGTACATGTCCAAGTAGCTCTGGCCGTCGCGAGCATCGATCAGCCAAGACCCTCGGCTCGCCTTGGTGTCGAGTACGAGCTTGAACCCGTCAGTGAGCAGGTGCCTTCCGAGCACCTCATGTACATCGCCCGGCTTCACCCCGGTGTGATCCGTCACGTCGCCTCCTGGTAGTTGGAATGTCGAAGAACGTACGGCTGCGTCCTCGTCGAGCCAGAATTCTTACCGTCCAGGCCAACAATATCCGTAGAGCGTCCGTAATCCTCGCGAGCCGGGCGCGGCCGTCCGCGAGGCTTTGCAATGCACACCTATGGGAAGCGCGGA
>DATHUM010000084.1:0-15885 GCA_035462225.1 Jiangellaceae bacterium
ACCGCGACCCTCGACCCCGCGACGTGTACCGCCCTCGTCACCGCAGAAGGCGGGCCGACGTCCCACACCGCGATCTTGGCGCGCGCCCTCGGGCTACCCGCTGTGGTCGCAGCACCGGGCATCCTCGACATCGCAGAAGGGACCGTCGTCCTGGTAGACGGCGCGGCCGGTACGGTCCACACCGACCCGACCGCTGACCAGATCGCGAAGGCGGAGCAGGTGGCCCGCAGGGTCAGAACGTTCGACGGGCGGGGGCGGACGTCCGACGGCCATCCGATCGCGCTGCTGGCGAACGTCGGTGACCCGAAGGGAGTCGCTGCCGCGGTGGAGGTGGGTGCCGAGGGTGTCGGGCTGTTTCGTACCGAGTTCTGCTTCCTCGGCAACGACAGTGCACCGTCAATCGACGAGCAGGTCACCGCGTACCGGGCGATTCTGTCCGCCTTTCCGGGCAAGAAGGTCGTCGTGCGGACCCTGGACGCCGGAGCGGACAAGCCGTTGCCGTTCCTGAACCTCCACGAGGAGGCGAACCCCGCGCTTGGTGTACGCGGTATCCGCACCGCGGCGCATTCCGAACAGGTGCTCACCGATCAGCTGACCGCCATCGCCACCGCCGCGGCCGCCGAGCAAGCGGAGGTGTGGGTCATGGCACCGATGGTCGCGACGGCCGACGAAGCCGCCGACTTCGTCGCCCGCTGCCACGCGGCCGGACTACCGACGGCCGGAGTGATGGTGGAGGTCCCGAGCGCCGCGCTGAGTGCATCGGACATCCTGTCCTCGGCAAGCTTCGCCAGCATCGGCACCAACGACCTCGGGCAGTACACGATGGCCGCCGACCGATTGCTCGGCGAGCTCGCCGGGCTCAATGATCCATGGCAACCCGCCGTATTGCGGCTCGTCCAGCTCACCTGTGAGGCCGGGAAGCGCCTCGAGCGGCCGGTCGGGGTGTGCGGCGAGGCGGCGGCGGATCCGGCGCTGGCCTGCGTACTGGTCGGCCTCGGCGTTTCGAGCCTGTCGATGACGCCACGGGCGATCCCTGACGTCAGCGACGTGCTCCGGGCCACCTCGCTGGCAGATTGCCGGCGACTCGCCGCCGTGGCCGTCGATTCGAGGACAGCCGCCGAAGCTCGGGCGGGCGTCCGCGCGCAGTTGCCGATCCTGGACGAACTCGGCCTGTAGACCTGGCCGCACCTTCGTACCCTGGACGCATGGAGTTGGCGAACGCCTGCGAGCTCTACCGCGACACGGGATTCTTCGGGCAGCCGGCAAACAGCGTCACCAGCCTGGCGTTCGTCGTCTGCGGCGTCGCAATCGCCGCGGACCGCAAGCGAGACCTCCGCCGCCGGGTCCCCTACGCCCTGCTCGTCATCGCGGTCGGTGCCGGATCTTTGGTCCAGCACGGACCCAATCCCGACTGGCAGGCGTACGCTCACGACCTTCCGCTGGCCACCCTGCTCGCCTTCGTCGCGGCTGACGCAGCGGCCGACCTGCTGGGCAGGGAAGTCTCGCCGGGGTGGTGGTTGGGTGTGCCCGTCGCGATGCTGCCGGTCGTCGCTGCCGGCCCGGCCGCTTCGTCGGTCACCCAAGGCGGAATCGCGGCTGCGGCAATCGGCCTGAACCTGCTCCGGGTGCGGCGCCGGCCCAGGCTCCGACGAGTCCTGATCGGCTCCACCCTGATCCTGGGCGCGGGTGCGCTCGTGGGCACCATCGGCGACCGGACATCACTGTGCCAGCCCGGCGCTCTCCTGCAGGGTCACGCATTCTGGCACCTGATGGCGGCACTGGCGCTCTGGTGGCTGGCACCCGCGATCGGGCGGCGCGAGAGTCCGGCTATGTCGACTGTGCCGGCGGGTGGGCCCCTTGTGCGTCCAGATCGATCTCCAACAGCGCGACCAGGGCATCGAGAGATTCCTCCGCCCCATCACCGTCGGCCGACAGAGTGACCTCGTCGCCGTGCTCCACGCCGAGGGTCATGATCGCCAGGATGCTCGCCGCGTCGACCGGCGTCCCGTCACCCTTTCGAATCTGGACCCGTGCCGGTTGCTCCGCTGCGGCCTTGACGAACACCGCCGCCGGACGGGCATGCAGGCCGACCTTGCTCGCGACTACTACAGTGCGCTCGGGCACGTGGTCTCCCTCGACGTTATGCAGGACTCCCGAATTCGACCGTACAACTGTAGCGATCGGCACGTGCTTTCCCGCCTGTCGGCGCGGTCATTGCCCCGGTCACGCAGGTGATGGCACAGCCGCCGGCCCGACGGGCAATACTTAAGGCGACGAGACGTCCTCTGCTCGTGTGGGGACGCGAATCCATCGCACACACTGCTAGGGAGCCCCGATGCCCATCGCCACCCCTGACAAGTACGCCGAAATGCTCGACCGCGCGAAGGACAACGCCTACGCATTTCCGGCCATCAACGTCACCTCGTCGCAGACGCTGAGCGCGGCGCTGCGGGGATTTGCCGAGGCCGAGAGCGACGGAATCATCCAGGTCTCCACCGGGGGCGCCGAGTTCTGGTCCGGCGCGACGATCAAGGACATGGTCGTCGGTGCGGTGGCCATGGCCGAGTACGCCAAGGTGGTGGCCGACAAGTATCCCGTCACCGTCGCCCTTCACACCGACCACTGCCCGAAGGACAAGCTGGACGGGTTCGTGCGCCCACTGCTGGAGATCTCCAAGGAGCGGGTCAGCAGGGGTGAAGACCCGCTGTACCAGTCGCACATGTGGGACGGCTCGGCTGTGCCGCTGGACGAGAACATCGACATCGCCGACGAACTGCTCGAGAAGTCGGCTCAGGCCAAGACGATCATGGAGATGGAGATCGGGGTCGTGGGCGGCGAGGAGGACGGCATCGTCGGCGAGATGAACGAGAAGCTCTACTCGACGACCGGTGACGCGCTTGCGGTCGCCGAGCGGCTGGGCCTCGGCGAGCGTGGCCGGTACCTGCTCGCCGCCACGTTCGGCAACGTGCACGGGGTGTACAAGCCGGGCCACGTCAAGCTGCGCCCGTCCGTCCTCGACGACATCCAGAAGGCGGTCGGCGAGAAGTACGGCAAGGAGAAGCCCTTCGCGCTGGTGTTCCACGGCGGCTCGGGCTCCGCGCTCGAGGAGATCCACGAGGCGATCGATTACGGCGTGGTCAAGATGAACATCGACACTGACACCCAGTACGCGTACACCCGTCCCATTGCCGCGCACATGTTCCAGAACTACGACGGCGTGCTCAAGGTGGACGGCGAGGTCGGTAGCAAGAAGGTGTACGACCCGCGGTCGTACGGCAAGGCGGCAGAGGGCGCGATGGCCGCCCGAGTCGCCAAGGCCTGCGAAGAACTCCGCTCGGCCGGCCAGAAGATCTAGGGTGTGACCGGTTACCGCCTGGGGGAGGCGCCGTACGCTCGAGCGCTCGGATTCCGCTTAGTGTCACGGATCGCCTCGACGTTCAGCATCGACTTGAACGTGCTTGACAAGTAAGGCCGACAAGGCGAGAGGAGGCCGCCAGGAACGTCCCCTGCAGCGGTCCCGGCGGCCTCGCTATCTCTATGATGCCTTGATTTCGCGGAATCTGCTCCCCCGTTTCCGAGGAATTCGTCGCCCGGCCACCGGATGGCCGCTTGCCCGGTCGGTTGCCTCATCCGGCTCACGAGCAGAGGCTGGACCGCAAGACCAGGTACTCTCGGCCGCGGACCCGGCAGCCGGACCGGACCCGAGCTGACCTGACGTAAGAGGTGCATGCGTGCCCGCGATCGTGCTGATCGGCGCCCAGTGGGGCGACGAAGGTAAGGGCAAGGCCACCGACCTGCTCGGCGGGCGCAAGGCGGTCGAACGAGCGGGCGGCGGGCTCAGCGTCGTCGACTACGTCGTCAAGTTCAATGGCGGCAACAATGCCGGCCACACCGTGGTGATCGGTGACGAGCGGTACGCGCTCCACCTGTTGCCTTCGGGCATCCTCACGCCCGGCGTCGTGCCGGTGATCGCGAACGGCGTGGTCATCGACCTCGGCGTGCTGTTCGACGAAATCGACGCGCTCGAAGCTCGTGGCGTCGACACCTCACGGCTGGTGGTCAGCGCCAACGCACATGTCATCCCGCCCTACAACTGCACCCTCGACAAGGTGACCGAGCGATTCCTCGGCAAGCGCCGCATCGGCACGACCGGCCGCGGCATCGGCCCGACGTACGCGGACAAGATGAGCCGGGTCGGGATCAGAATCCAGGACTTGTTCGACGAGAAGATCCTCGGCCAGAAGGTCGAGGGCGCGCTCGAGATCAAGAACCAGGTGTTGACCAAGATCTACAACCGCCGCGCCGTGACCGTGGACGAAGTGGTCGGAGAACTCCTCACCTACGCCGGCCGGCTCGAGCCGATGGTGGCGGATACGGCTCTGCTCCTGAACGATGCCCTCGACGAGGGCAGCACGGTGCTGTTCGAGGCGGGGCAGGCGACGATGCTGGACGTCGACCACGGCACGTATCCATTCGTGACCTCGTCGAACGCGACGGCGGGCGGGGCCTGCACCGGTACCGGCGTCCCCCCGAACCGCATCGACCGGGTGATCGCGGTGGTGAAGGCATACACGACGCGGGTCGGCGAGGGCCCGTTCCCGACCGAGCTTCTCAACGAGGACGGGGACCGCCTTCGCGACACGGGCGGCGAGTACGGGACCACCACCGGCCGACCCCGCCGCTGCGGCTGGTACGACGCGCCGATCGCCCGTTACACGGCACGGATCAACGGAGTCACCGATTTCGTCCTGACCAAGCTCGACACCCTGACCGGGTGGGAACGCATTCCCGTCTGCGTCGCGTACGACGTCGACGGCAGACAGGTGAACGAGGTGCCCATGACCCAGACCGAGTTCCACCACGCCAAGCCGATCTACGAGTTCCTCGACGGCTGGGACGAGGACATCAGCGGAGCACGCGAGGTCGTCGACCTGCCCGCGAGCGCGCAGGCGTACGTCAAGGCCATCGAGGACCTCAGCGGCGCCCGGATAAGTGTGATCGGCGTGGGCCCTGGCCGCGACCAGGCGGTCGTGGTCCACGATCTCCTTCCTCGTTAGGTGTGGACGGCCGTGCCTCTCCTAAGCTGAGGGCTCGTGAAGACTCTGGTTGTCGGCTCCGGTGCTCGCGAGCACGCCCTCGTCCGTGGTCTATTGCGAGACCCCAGCGTCACCGAGGTGCATGCGGCGCCTGGCAACGCCGGTATCGCAGCCGACGCCACAGACACGCATCCAGTCGATGCCAACGACCCTGCCGCCGTGGCCGACCTGGCCCAGCGACTCTCGACCGATTTGGTCGTGATCGGCCCGGAAGCCCCGTTGGTGGCCGGCGTCGCCGACGCGGTACGGGCCAGGGGCGTCGCCTGCTTCGGTCCGTCAGCGCCCGCCGCCAGGATCGAAGGCTCCAAGGCCTTCGCGAAGGAGGTCATGGCCGCCGCAGGAGTCCCCACGGCGCTGGCAGTCGTGTGCGACACCCCTCACGAGGCTGACGCCGCGCTGGACCGGTTCGGCCCGCCGTACGTGGTGAAGGACGACGGCCTGGCCGCCGGCAAAGGTGTCGTCGTGACGCACGATCGCGACGGCGCGCTCGCGCATGCGAAGGCCTGCCAGCGGGTGGTCATCGAGGAGTATCTGGACGGCCCTGAGATTTCACTGTTCTGCATTACGGACGGCCAGACGGTCGTCCCCCTCACTCCGGCGCAAGATTTCAAGCGCGCCTACGACGGCGATCAAGGGCCAAACACGGGTGGCATGGGTGCGTACACGCCGCTGCCGTGGGCGCCGGACAACCTGGTGCCCGATGTGCTCGAGCGTGTCGTCCAACCGACCATCGACGAACTGCGCCGCCGCGGTACTCCGTACACCGGAGTCCTGTACGCCGGGTTGGCACTGACGTCCCGAGGGGTTCGCGTAGTAGAGTTCAACGCCCGGTTCGGCGATCCGGAGACCCAAGCCGTACTGGCCCGGCTGCGGACGCCGCTGGGCGCACTGCTCGATGCCGCCGCCACCGGCCGGCTCCGCGACCACCAGCTGCCGGCCTGGGAGCCGGGTTCGGCCGTGACCGTCGTGATCGCGTCGTCCGGTTACCCGTCCGCACCACGGGTCGGCGACCCGATCGACGGGCTGGCCGAGGCCGCCGCCGTCGAGGGCGTGGAGATCCTGCATGCCGGGACCCGAATGGACTCCTCGGGAACTCTGGTCAGCAGCGGCGGCCGGGTGCTGTCGGTGACCGCCGTCGGGCCCGACCTAACGCTCGCCCGCGAGCGCGCATATGAGGCCGCATCGAAAGTCCGGCTGGCCGGCAGCCATTTCCGGAGCGACATCGGACGAGACGCCCTGCTCGGCCGCGTGCACGTGCCCTCGAGCTGACCTGTCCGGCCGCTTCTCGCCAGTTCCTCCACCGCGGCGGTTGCCGCAGCGCGTTGCCCGGCCGGAGGACGGTGACGTACTCACGAATCCGCGGTACCCGTACCCCTAAGCCCCGGTTCGAGCGATTACTAAGACAGACCGGTCTGTCGAAAGTGGGGTGCAGCGAGCGGATGGCCCGCCGCGACAAGTCGATGACTCCCGACGGGGAGGCGTTCGCGACACTGCTCGCAGCGCCCCATTCGACTGCACCCTGGGCGTTCGAGCGGCTGTTCACCACATCTGCGCCGCGGGTTCGCGCTTACGTGCGGGCCCGCGGCACCGCGGAGCCCGAAGAGCTGACCAACGACGTGTTTCTCGCCGTCTTCAACTCACTGCGCGGCTTCACCGGCGACGAGGCGGCCTTCCGATCGTGGATCTTCACCATCGCGCGCAACCGTCTGATCGACGAGCGGCGCCGGCTCGGTCGCCGCGTCGTGACGGTGTCCGCCGGAGCCGTAGGCCCACCCGACGCCGTCGGCGGCGACGTCGAGACAGAAGCCCTGGTGAACATCACCAGCGACTGGGTCACTGATCAGCTCGCCAAACTTGCACCCGACCAGCGCGACGTCCTTCTGCTACGCATCGTCGCCGACTGCACTATCGACCAGATCGCTCGGATCCTCGGCAAGCGACCGGGAGCGGTGAAGGCCTTGCAGCGGCGTGGGCTCGCCGCGCTGAGGACGATTCTTGACCGCGAGGGCGTACCCCTGGACCAGCCTGCCGACGTTTAGGTGAATGAGATGCGTACTGAACACAGCACCGAGGACCGGCTCGCCGCATTCCTCCACCAGCTCGGCCAGCTCGACGACCTGCCCCGGCCGCGGGTAGTGCGTCCTGAGCTCGCTGCCATTCTCGAGCACGGTGTCACAGCCGGCGGCTCCAGCCTCCTCGGCACTGACCCACCGAAACCCAGGAGACGGAAAATGCTCACAGTCTTGAGCACCGCACTGACCACGCTGACCGGAAAGGTGGTGCTCGGCACGGCGATCGCCGCGGCCGGGGTCGGCGCGGCTCACTCGGCCGGAGTAGTCGACGTTCCCGGTCTGCCCGACAGCACTCCTGCAGTCGAGAGCCCCGCCGTCGACACACCGGCATCGGACCACGCCGAGGACAGCTCGGGTGGCGGCGCGTCCGATGGCCGTGGAGCCGCCGATGACAGCGGCGCACCCGGTGATCCTGGTGTGGACGGCGACGAGGTGTCCGACCGCGCGACCAGCGGCGAGCCGCAGGAAGACGGCAAGGAATTCGGCACCAGCATTGCCGAGGACGCCACCAGCGGCACCCCGGCCGACGGCAGGGTCGGCGGTACCGGCGCCGAGCAGCCGAGCGTTCCCGCCGGCAGCGCGGACACGGCCGACGAGCACCAGCCCGACGAACTGCCCGAGAGTGGCGGAACGGCGGACGAGCACATCCCCGACGGCACGCCGGCCACCGACGCGCCGGTTGACCGGCCCTGACGGCCTGGAATCCACACCGAAGCTCGACGCCCTGGGCAGCTGGCGGGGAGCAGCCGGGCGTGCTGCTTACCGCCGATGCGCGACAATGAGCCCGTGCCGGACAAAGCCGCGATTACCAACGTCCTTGCCAGTAGGTATGCCTCACCCGAACTGACGCGGATCTGGTCGGCCGAGCGCAAAGTCGTTCTCGAACGTGAACTCTGGCTCGCGGTGCTCAAGGCCCAGCGCGAACTCGGTCTCGCGGTTCCGGACGACGCCTTAGCGGCGTACGAATCCGTCGTCGAGAAGGTCGACCTCGCGAGCGTCGCCGCCCGCGAGCGTGTCACCAGGCACGACGTAAAGGCACGGATCGAGGAGTTCAACGCCCTGGCCGGGTATGAGTCCGTCCACCAGGGAATGACGAGCCGAGACCTCACCGAGAACGTCGAGCAACTGCTGGTGAAGCGCTCACTCGAACTCATCCGAGATCGCAGTGTCGCCGCTCTCGTCCGGCTCGCACGGCTGGCTACCGAGCATGCGACGCTGGTCATGGCGGGTCGCAGCCACAACGTCGCCGCGCAGACGACAACGCTCGGCAAGCGGTTCGCCTCCGCCGCCGAAGAACTACTGCTGGCGTACGACCGGATCGAGGACCTGCTCGGCCGGTACCCGCTCAGGGGCATAAAGGGCCCGGTAGGCACCGCGCAGGACATGCTCGACCTGCTCGGCGGGGACCCCGAGCGGTTGGCAGAGTTGGAACGCAGGGTCGCCGAACATCTCGGTTTCGACCGCGTGCTGACCAGCGTCGGCCAGATCTATCCCCGCTCGCTCGACCACGAGGTGCTCTCAGCGCTCGTGCAGGTGGCTGCCGGACCGTCCTCGCTGGCCACCACGATCCGGCTGATGGCGGGCCACGAACTCGTGACCGAAGGCTTCCAGCCGGGGCAAGTCGGCTCGAGCGCGATGCCGCACAAGATGAACACCCGTTCCTGCGAACGCATCAACGGGCTGGCCGTGGTGTTGCGCGGGTACGCGGCCATGGCGGCCGAGCTCGCGGGTGGGCAGTGGAACGAAGGAGACGTGTTCTGCTCGGTCGTCCGCCGGGTGGCGCTGCCGGACTCGTTCTTCGCCGTGGACGGGTTGTTCGAGACGTTCCTCACGGTTCTGGACGAGTTCGGCGCCTACCCTGCCGTGATCGAACGTGAGCTGAGCAGATACCTGCCGTTCCTGGCGACGACGAAGGTATTGATGGCGGCCGTGAAGCAAGGCGTGGGACGCGAAACGGCACACGAGGCGATCAAGGAGCATGCGGTCGCCGTCGCACTCGATATGCGCGAGCACGGGGCCGAGCGCAACGATCTGCTGGACCGGTTGGCCGGAGACGATCGGCTTCGCCTGAGCCGCGCCGAACTCGACGCTCTCGTCGGTGAACCGTTGACGTTCACGGGTGCGGCGACGGCACAGATCGCCGGCGTTGTGGCACGGGTCGAGCAGGTGGCCGCCAGGTACCCGGACGCCGCGGCGTACGTCCCCTCACCCATTCTGTGAGATGGCCACCTCCGGCGTGGCCACAGGAACATGCATCAGGCTGGGCAAGACTCCGCTACGGTCACCAACGACCTACCTCTTCTAGCGTGGGGGACACCATGGGTAGCGATCCGGTCGCGCTGTACGTGCGCGCTACTGACGTATTCGACACCCGCGTGCGCGCAGTGCGGCCCGATCAGTGGGGCAATGCGACACCGTGTACCGAATGGAACGTGCGGCAGCTGGTCAATCATGTCGCAGTCGAGGATCTGTGGGTGCCACCGTTGTTGGCGGGCAAGACGATCGCCGATGTCGGGGATGCCTACGACGGTGACCAGCTCGGCGACGACCCTGCCGCCGGCTGGTCCAGGGCGCTGGCCGGCGCCAAGCAGGCCGTGCTCGAACCTGGGGCGGCGGACCGCACGGTTCACCTGTCGTACGGCGACGAACGAGCCGGCGAATACCTTCTCCAGCTGTTCGCCGACCACCTCATCCATGGGTGGGACCTGGCCCGGGCGATCGACGGCGACACCGAGCTGCCGGCCGATCTGGTCGACGAGTGCACCACGTACTTCGCCCGGATGGAGGAGACCTACCGGAAGATCGGCGCGATAGCGGCCCGGGTCGACGTACCGGCGGGCGCCGATGCACAGACCCGGCTGCTCGCCACGTTCGGGCGGAACGCGTCGGCGTCGGTATGAGCTCGGGCTATCGTCACGGTGGTGAGCGAACGCGAACTGGCCGGATTCCGGCATGTGTATTCCGGCAAGGTCCGTGATCTGTACGAGCAGGAGTCGACCGGCCTGCTACTGATCGTCGCCAGCGACCGGATTTCGGCCTTCGACCATGTCCTCGACACGCCGATTCCCGACAAGGGCCGGATCCTGACCGCGATGTCGCTGTGGTGGTTCGAGCGGCTTGCCGACATCGCGCCGAACCATGTCGTCTCGACCGACGTGCCCGCCGAAGTCACGGGTCGCGCTGTCTTGTGTGAGCTGCTGGAGATGATTCCCGTCGAGTGTGTCGCCCGCGGGTACCTGACCGGGTCCGGCCTCGCGGACTATCTGGCCACCGGGACGGTGTGTGGTGTCGGACTGCCGCCGGGTTTGGTCGACGGGTCTCGGCTGCCCGAGCCGGTCTTCACGCCCGCGACGAAAGCCGCCCAGGGCGAGCACGACGAGAACGTCGACTTCGAGTACGTGTCGAACGTGGCCGGGCCGGCGGTTGCGCAAGAGCTGCGGCGGCTCACCCTGGCCATCTACCGGCGCGGCGAGGTTCTCGCTCGCGAGCGAGGCATCCTGCTGGCCGACACCAAGGTGGAGTTCGGCAGGCGACCGGACGGCACGGTGGTGCTCGCGGACGAGGTTCTCACCCCCGACTCGTCGCGGTTCTGGCCGGCGGACGGCTGGTCGCCAGGGCACGCCCAACCGTCGTTCGACAAGCAGTTCGTGAGGGACTGGTTGACGTCGCCGGCGTCCGGGTGGCACCGCGGCTCGGGCGAAAGACCACCACCGTTGCCGGAAGACGTGGTGGCCCGGACCAGACAGCGATACATAGAGGCCTACGAGCGAATCACGGGACGTCCGTTCGGATAGGTCTGGACCGGCTCCGCCAGGCCGGGATGAAACGGGCACCCGAGCCCTTCGATGCGAACTGCCGCGCCCTCCTGCCTGCTGTTCGCCGGCTAGGTGACGACCGAGGCAATCGCGGACTCGAGCAACGTGCCGACGTCGCCGAGCAGGTGCCGGCCTTGACTGACGACCGCCCGACCGCCGACGACGACCGTGTCGATGTCGGCAGCGGTCGCGGCCAGCACGACCTGCTCGGGCCGGCTGCCGGCGGTCCGCGGCGTGTCGAGCCGGACGGCTACGAGATCACACAGCGACCCTGGGGAGATCCGTCCGGCCTCGGGCCAGCCCAGCGCAGCATGCCCCGCTTCGGTGAGGGCCGTGACCAGCTCGGCCGGTGTGAACCGCCCGCGCCGGCGCGTGGCGAGCCGCTCGTGCATCTCCAGGGCGCGAGCCTCTTCGAACAGGTCGATGACCGCGTGCTGGTCAGAACCGAGCGCCAGCGGTGCACCCGCGTCCAGCAAGGCGCGCGCCGGGCCTATGCCGTCGGCAAGGTCGCGCTCGGTGGTCGGGCAGAATCCCGCCGTGACACGCGCCGCACCGAGTTGGGCGATATCCGTATGGGTCAGGTGAGTGGCGTGGATCGCGGTCGTCATCGGGCCCAACACGCCGTAGTCGTACAGCAGCCGGGTAGGGGTCGCCCCGTAGGCGGCCAGGCATGCCTCGTTCTCGGCCGGCTGCTCGGACAGGTGCACGTGCAGCGGGCACCCGGCCGCCGCCGTCACGACCGTGGTGATCTGGTCGGCGGGTACGGCCCGCACTGAATGGATCGCCGCACCGATCCGGGTCGTGGCGTCAGTCCTGAGGCCGGCCATCCGTTCGGCCCAGCGATCCGCATCTCCGTCGCCGAATCGCTGCTGCGCGGGGTCGAGCGGCCGGCCGAATCCGCCGGTCAGGTAGCAGGTGTCGAGCAGGGTGAGCCTGACCCCGGCCGTCCGTGCGGCCTCCGCCAGCGCCTCACCCATCGCATTGGGTTCGTCATACGGGCTTCCGTCCGGACGGTGATGGACGTAGTGGAACTCCCCGACACACACCACGCCGGACAATGCCATCTCGGCAAACACCGCAGTGGCCAACCGGCGGTACGAGTCGGGGTCCAAACGTGCGGCCACCGCGTACATCTGCTCGCGCCACGTCCAGAACGTCCCGCCCCCACCGTGCGTGCGTCCGCGCAGTGCCCGGTGGAAGGCGTGGGAGTGGACGTTCGCGAACCCGGGCAAGGTGAGTCCGGGCAGCCGGACGTCTCCTGGCTCAGGCTCGGCTGCGCGCTCGACGCTCGCGATAGCGCCGCCGTCGTCCACCGCGATGCGGGCCCGTTCGACGACTCCGCCGGGCAGCCAGGCCCGCTCGCACCAGTAGACCGTCACGGTGCGATTCTGCTGCCCCCACGCGCTGATCATGCAAAAGTGGGGCGACACGCCGACCGGGCTGCTGCATGGGCCGGTCCGCCTGGGCGTCACCACCGGCGGGTCGCCCCACTTTTGCGTGATCGGCGAGATGGACGGAGATCGTGCGCGGACGCACCACGAACAGCAGCGCCGTCAACGAACCCGCCGTCGCGACCAGCATGACCGCCGCCATCGGGACCGCGCTGGACGTGCCCATCGCGCCAACGAGCGGAGCGGTCATCGCGCCGAACGCGAAGTTCGATGCTCCGATCAACCCGGCCGCCGTCCCCGCGCTGCGGCCGTGGTTGGCCAGGGCCAGGATCGGGACGTTCGGCAGCGTGAAGCCCACCATCGACAGAATCGCGAACAATGGGACCACGACGCCGGCCAATCCGAACCCGCCGGTCACGGCGTTGACCAGCAGCGCAACAGCGGCGATCGTCGCGACCAGGACGCCGCCGGTCACCACTCGGTGCGGTCCGTAGCGCACCGCGATCTTCGCGTTGATCTGGGTGGCCAGTACCAGACCCACCGAGTTGATCCCGAACATCAGGCCGTAATCCTGCTCGGACAGGCCGTAGACCTCCTGCATCACGAACGACGAGCCGGAGATGTACGCGAACAGCGCTCCCATCATCAACCCGCCGGTGAACATCAGGCCGATGAACGTGCGTTCGCGGATCAGCCGGCCGTACGTCGTGACGGTGTCGCGCACTCCGCCGTGCCTGCGGCCTTCGGGAGGCAGGGTCTCGCGCAGCCCGATCGTGACGATGGCGATAAGGACGGTGCCGATGGCCGCGAGCACCCAGAAGATGCCTCGCCAGTCGGTGAACCTCAGCAACTGCGCACCGAGCGTCGGCGCGAGGATCGGCGCCACGCCGGTGACCAGCATCAGCCGGGACAGCATAGTGACACCCGACACCCCCGCGAACAGGTCGCGGACCACCGCCATCGCGATGACTGCACCCGCGGCGGCCGCCATGCCTTGCAGCACACGTAGAACGCCGAGGATGGCCACGTTCGGTGCGACGGCGCAGAGAACCGACACGATCACGTGAACGGTCACCGCGCCGATGAGCGGCCGGCGGCGGCCCAGCTGGTCCGATAGTGGGCCCACGAGCAACTGACCGGCCGCAATGCCGATCAACGTGCCGGTGAGTGTGAGCTGGACGGCCGACTCGGCCGCGGCGAGATCGTCGGCGATGGCCGGGAACGCGGGTAGGTAGGTGTCGATGGTCAGCGGTCCGAGCGCGGTGAGTGAACCAAGTACCAGCACCAGCCGGATCCGCTGCCACGTCGAGAGCTCGTGGCCAGGCACGGGCAGGCCCCCAAGGAAGGTGCAGCGGCGAACAGATGGCCGCAGCGACATTGCCCGGCCCAGTCAGTATCAACCGTCGACTAGGCGGCTGTCATCCCGCTTAGCGCGCCGACATCGGCGGGCGCTTGTGCATTACGCCGGACGCGCTCTGGGCTCCGGACGCAGCCAGACCCCGTTCTTGGGTCGCAGTGTGATGAGCGGTTCCAGCCGGAGCGGCCGGTCCGGAACCCGCGTCAGCCGCCAGCGCCGCGTGATCGTGGCCAGGGCGAGCACTCCCTCGGTCCAGGCGAAGCCCTCTCCGATGCAGCGCCGCAGTCCGGCACCGAACGGGAAGTAGGCCCAGCGCGGCCGGTCCTTCGCACTGCCGTCGAGCCAGCGGTCAGGCAAGAACCGCTCGGGATCCGGCCACCACCGAGCGTCGCGGTGCGTTACCCACTGGGACAGCAGCGCGAGATCACCTGCCTTGACTGTGCTGCCGTTGACGGGATAGTCGGCGATGGCTTCCCGGCCCATCAACCAGGCCGGCGGATACAAGCGCATTGCCTCTGCGAACACGGCGCGGCACAGTTCAAGGCGCTCTACGTGCTCCGGTCGGGGACGATCATCGGCTCCCAGCACCTCGTCCACTTCGGCGTACAGTCGCGCATCCACGTCCGGTTCACCGGCCAGCAGGTGGCACGCGAAGGCGAGCGCATTGGCCGTCGTCTCGTGTCCCGCAAGCAGCAGCGTCACGGCGTGATCCCGGATCTCCGCGTCCGAGAGCCGCTCGGACCCGTCACCATGGACCAAGGCCGAGAGCAGGTCGCCCGCGTCGGCGCCGGCGGCTCGACGCTGGGCCACGACCCGATCGACCAGGCTGTGCAGGGCATCGCGGCCGCGGTGCAATCGCCGAGCGGGCCCGAACGGCAGGGCCTGCAGCCGCCAGCCGAACGGTAGGAACGCCAGCTTGTACGCGCTGAGCAGGTCGGCCAGCGCGCGTTCGACGGTAGCCACGTCATGGTCGTCGACGTCCGTGCCAAGCAACGTCCGTCCCGCTGACTCGAGAGTGATCCGGACGGTCTCGGCATGGATATCGATGGGGACGCCGGGCGCCCACCGTTCGGTCGCGACCGCCGCCTGCTCGATCATCGTTTCGGCGTACCCCGCGATTCGTTTGGAGTGGAAGGCGGGCTGGACGAGACGCCGGTGCCGGTGGTGGGTCTCAGCGTCGGATGTCAGCAACCCATCACCGAGCACGACCCGCGCTCGTTGCAGAACCGGCCCCTTCTTGAACCGATCGGCGGACGTCACCAGCACCTCGTGGACCTGATCCGGGTGAGTGAGAAGCCAACCGTCGTACGGGCCCAGCCGGAGTCGTGCGACGTCGCCCTGCGTACGCGCGAGCGCGGTCAGGAACCCCAGCCGGTTCGCGCCGAACGCGAGCAGGTCGCCCATCACAGGCAATGAACGCAGCGCCATGCTGCAACGCTACGCATACTCTGGCCCGTCTGCGGATCAGGAGTCCTCGTCGGTCGCCAGATCGGCGACCACCGCCGCCAGCGCCGTGACGCCGGAGAGGCAGTCTTCGCGCTCGGCGTGCTCCAGCGGTGAATGTGAAACCCCGGTCGGGTTGCGGACGAACACCATGGCGGACGGGATGCCCGCCGCGGCGAGGATGCCTGCGTCATGCCCGGCGCCGGTCGGAATGATCGGCGGATCTCCCAGAATCCTTGCCATCCGAGCGCGCAAGGTCGTGTCGAACGTCGTCGGTGCGGTCCAGGACTCCTCGGTGACGCGAACGTCGTCACGCTGGCGTCCGAGGTCACCGGCCAGGTCGTCCACGACGGCCCGTACCCGCGGTTCGTCGGCGCCGCGGACGTCGAGCCAGGCGGTGACACCACTGGGTATTGCGTTGACGCCGTTCGGGTCGACGCGCACCTTGCCTATGGTGGCCAGTGCGTCGTGCCGGATCGCGGCTTCACGTGCCGCGAAGACCGTCGCCGCGAAAAGCAACATGGGATCGTCGCGGTCTTCGAGCCGGGTGGTTCCGGCGTGGTCGGCCCGACCGGTGAACTCGATCCGCCACCGGCCATGCGGCCAGATGCCGCTGGCCAATCCGAGGGGGACGCTGAGCCCGGCCAGGCCGAACGCGAGACCGTCGGCGGTCTCCAGTCGGACCCGACCCTGCTCGATGTGCAGTTCGAC
>DATHUM010000085.1:0-5568 GCA_035462225.1 Jiangellaceae bacterium
GACCGTCTGATCGAGCGGGGTGAACACCCACAAGGCCAGGTAGAGCACCACGCCGAACCCGCCCAGCGCTGCGAGCAGGGCGAATGTTATCCGGACGCTGAGCGGCTGGACACCGAGATGGACCGCGAGCCCGGTCGACACCCCGCCCACCAGCCGGCCGTCCGAACGGCGCGCGAATCGCGGCGCCTCGCGCGCACCGGCACTGCGCTGCACGTCCTGTTCGGAGGCAGGCTGGGTCGTCGTCACATCACGATGGTCACATGCGTACGCGCGCGATGCCATGAGGGAGCGCCCTCCGGCATCCCTGATGGAGGACCAGGGTGACGCCGGGGTGATCCCGGATGGTGCGCAAGCCGCCGAGTCGGCAGTATCGATGCCATGAGCGAGCCTCCGACCTCGAATCTGAGCACCGATCTTCGCGATCTGCGCCGTAGCCGCAGCAACCGCGTCGTGGCAGGTGTGCTCGGCGGCGTCGCCGGACGGCTCGGCATCGACCCGCTGCTGTTGCGGATCGTCACCGCAGTGCTCGCGTTGTTCGGCGGCGTCGGGATCGTCATGTACGCGCTGGGTTGGCTGCTCATTCCGGACGAGGACGCCGAGACTTCGATCGGCGAGCAGGCGCTGGGCCGGGACGAGACCCGCCCCGCAGGCCTCGGAACGGTCGGGCTGGCGGCCGGGCTGGTGCTCGCCGCCCTGCTCGCTGCCGGCGGGATGTTCGGGTCGGGCATCGGCTGGCTGCTGATGATCCTGACCGTCGTTGGTGCGGTACTTCTTCTGCGGCGCCAGGACGGCGACGGCCAGGGCGTACCTGAGCCGCAGCCGAGCGTCGACTATCCCGGCTTCCCGGGCTATGTACCGTCGGTTGCGGAGCCCGCGACAACCGACGCAGAGGCATGGACGCGGGTCGAACCCGGCCCGACGGGCGAACCGGACGTTGCCACCGAGCCAGCCCCAACGACCGAGCCGGGAACGCCTGACCAACCGCCGACGGCCGAGCGAGCAGGAATGCCGGCACCGGCTCTGCCGGCCTCGGCGCCGCCGTCAGCTGTCTCGTCGGCACCGGTCGTGCCGACCGCTGACGACTCGCAGCGGACCTCGACGGGCACCGGCTGGCCGGACGGACCGGGCTGGCCCGAAGGACCGGACTGGGGACCGTCGCTGCCGGACGACTACCTGGAGCCGGCCGTACCGCCGCCGGCGCCGATCAAGGCCAAGAGTTCGTGGCTGGGGCCACTGACGCTCAGCGCCGTGGTCGTCGCCTTGGGCACCCTCGCGATCAACGATGCGACCTGGGCGTCGGTTCCCGTCTCGGCGTACGTGGCGACCGCACTCGCCATCGTCGGTGCCGGTCTGCTGATCGGCACCTGGTTCGGACGGGCTCGCGGTCTCATCGGCCTCGGCATCCTTCTCACACTCGCGCTTCCCCTGTCGATGGTGGCCGACGGGCTCAACCTGGAATCCGCCGGCAGCGTCACGGTCCGGCCTCAGTCGGTCGATGCGGTGCCCACCGGGCTGCAGGAGTACGGCGCCGGAAGCGTCGTCTACGACCTGACCGAACTCGAACTCACCGACGCCGATTCGATCACGATCGACATCGACCAGGGCGTCGGCGAACTGCGGGTCATAGTCCCACCGGAGGCGGACGTCACCGTCAACGCCGACGTCGTGCTCGGTGCCGTCGAGGCGTTCCAGACCCGGTCAGGCGGACCGGGCACCTCACGCCAGATCATCGACCTCGGCGACGACGGCGCCGGCGGGGGCGAGATCACGCTCAATCTCGATCTCGGTGTCGGAAGGGTGGAGGTGAGGCGATGAAACGCCACGACACCGATGTCGCCTCTCTCGTATTCGGACTTCTCTTCCTGGGGGTTAGCGCTATGTGGCCACTGGTGCACTTCGACGTGCTCGGCTTGCCGGGTCTCGAGGTCGCAGCACCTGTCCTGCTGGTGTCGGTCGGGCTCGCCGGCCTGGTCGCTTCGCTGGGCAGGATCCGCCGCGACCGCGACGGCGTCCGTTGAGCCGGTGCAGCCTCAGGCCGAGGTGCACGCGGCCAGCGCGGTATCCGGGAAGTCGGTGAACAGCCCGTCCACGCCGAGCCGAAGGAAGGCGTCGTACTCGGCGAAGGCATCGCCGAACGCGCTGTCGTCCGTCCCGCGGCGACACTCGGCGGGCAGGAAGACGTTCTCGTTACGGAACGTCCAGGCGTGCACGGCCAGCCCGGCAGCGCGGGCCCGGTCCATCAACCCGCTGGGCTCGCCGAGCCGACCATGCCGGTCGCGAGGGATGAGCAGCGACTTGTGCACGCCGATCACGTCGGCATACCCGGCGACTTCCGCGAGGCCGCGCTGGGTCGTCGGATCCGCACGTCCATCGGCGACCGGCTCGACGTCGTACCGCCGCCCGGTCGCGTCCAGCAGCTGGACGAGAGGAGCCTCCACCCGGCCCGCGAGCCTGCGCAGCGACGACGGTTCGAACGATTGGATGAACACGGGAACCCCGGGCCCCGCCCCGGCCAGGTCGGCCAGCAGCGGTTCGTCGTGCGCCAGGCCGAGATCCGCGAAATAGCCGGCCAGCTTGGTCTCCGGATACACCCCGACGGGCCGGCCCAGCCGGTCCGCCTCGCCGCGGGCCAAGGCGACCACCTCGGCGAACGTGGGCACCGGCGAACGTCCCTCGTAGAGCACATTGCGCTGCCTGAGCTCGGGGAACCGCTCCGTGGCACGCAGCGTCGCCAGTTCGGCAGCGGTGAAGTCCTCGACGAACCACCCGGTGACGACGTTGCCGGCCACGTCCTTCGTGGTGCGCCGCCCGGCGAACTCGGGCCGGGCAGCGACGTCGGTGCTGGCCGACAGCTCGTTCTCGTGGCGCGCCACGAGGACGCCGTCGGCCGTGACGACCAGGTCCGGCTCGATGAAGTCCGCACCCAACGCGATGGCCAGCAGGTAGGCGTCGAGAGTGTGCTCGGGGCGATAGCCGCTGGCTCCCCGGTGGGCCACGATGTAAGGACGGTGCATGCCGGTCAACCAATGCGCGCGGGTCGACCACGCCGCCACGCCGCCGTGAACGTCGGGCGACCGCCCGCGTAACTGTTCGCTGGACCCGGTTGGCCGCCCGCGTGCTCACTCGCCCTCGTGGAGGCCAAGGCCCACCTCACCGCCGGTCTGCGTGAGCGTCAGCCGGCCGGCCTCGATCGAATACTCGGCCTCGCCCCCGAATATCGCCTGCATCGCTTCGTCGACCTCGCGGTATTCCTCGGCGCACATCGGGTCGGTCTGGACGACATCACCGAAGCGCAGCGTGTCCTCGCCGACCTCGACGTCGCCTTCGAAGTCGCGACAGCCGCTGCTAGCCGTGAACCGCTCGCCCTCCACGACGAACCAGGCCGAACCCTCCGTGCCCGCCCACATGGAACTGGCCACGTCCCCGGAGATGATGGTGTCGACCGACCATTGAGTGCCCTCGAGCGGGCGATCCGGGTCGGCGACCTCGCGATCGAGCAGCACGATCTCGGTGTCACCTGCGGTCAGGGTGAGCCGGTCGGCGTCGAGCAGCCAGGTCGGAGAGCTCTCGAGGAAATCCATGAGCCACTCGTCCTGGGCATGGCGCTGCGGGTCACAGCCCATCTCGGTGCCGCCCATCAACCCGACTTCCAGCCGCTCGGAAGTGACGGTGACATCCCCGAACAGGTGATTGCAGCCGGCGTTCGCCGATACCTGGCCGTCACTGGTGAAGTCCAGGGAGATGCGCGTGTCCGCTACCAGCTCGCGGTCCTGACCGCCCTCGGTGATCGACTCGGACAAGAAGGTCCGGCCGGTCAACTCGCCGTCTCCGCCGGTGCTCGCATCGTCCTCACCGCAGCCGACGGTGAACAGCAGAATCACCACGGCGGTCGTCATCCATCGCACGGTTGTCAGACGCTACCTGCCCACGAGCGGTTCCGTGGATACGGACGCGGGTTCACTCAGGCCCAGCGCCGCATCCGCCTGCCGTGACCGTCCCGGAAGGACCCGACTCCAAGCACCACGAGGTCCACAAGCATCCAGATGGCCGTCACCGGTGCACCTATCGCGATCAGCGTCAGCACCAGCATGGTCACCGCGGTTTTGGTCCGGCCCGCGTAGAAGCGGTGCGCGCCGAACATTCCCAAGAACAGGCACAGCAGGAAACCCGGCAGGATGAGCTTGTCGCTCGCTTCGTCGGCAGGAACGACGACCGCAGCCGGGCGTGGCTGGGGCAACGGCTGCGGCGAGCGCGGCACGATGTCGTCGATCACGACACTCAGCTCACCGTAGGTCTTGGCCTCGTAGACGGCGCCGAGCCGGTCGTCGAGCTCGTCGAGCTGGATGCGCCCGTCGTCGAGCGCGCTTCGGACGATGCCGGCCACCGCCTCGCGCTCCGCGTCGGTTGCTCGCAGCTGCGGAGGCTGGTCGCGCGGGTCATACGGGGCGATAGGCGATTGGCCGGCCATGACCGATTACTCCCACTCGATAGTGCCGGGCGGCTTGCTCGTGACATCCAGCACGACGCGGTTCACCTCACGCACTTCGTTGGTGATGCGCGTAGAGATGCGCTCCAGCAGGTCGTACGGCAGCCGGGACCAGTCGGCCGTCATGGCGTCTTCAGAGCTCACCGGACGCAGCACGATCGGGTGGCCGTAGGTACGCCCGTCGCCCTGCACGCCGACCGACCGGACGTCGGCGAGCAGGACCACCGGGAACTGCCAGACGTCCCGATCCATGCCTGCGCCCGAAAGCTCCTCGCGGGCTATCGCGTCGGCTCGGCGCAGGACGGTGAGCCGGTCTCCGGTGACCTCCCCGACGATGCGGATCGCCAGGCCCGGGCCGGGGAACGGGTGCCGCCACACGATCTCGGCCGGCAGCCCCAGCTGCTCTCCGACCGCGCGGACCTCGTCCTTGAACAGCGCGCGCAGCGGCTCGACGAGCTCGAACTGCAGGTCGTCCGGCAGCCCGCCCACGTTGTGGTGGCTCTTGATGTTCGCCGCGCCCTCGCCGCCACCGGACTCCACGACGTCCGGGTAGAGGGTCCCCTGGACGAGGAACTGAACCTGCTCGCCGTGCGCGCCCGCGTCGGCCACGATGTCGCGGGCCGCCTGCTCGAAGGCCCTGATGAACTCGCGGCCGATGATCTTGCGCTTCTGCTCTGGGTCGGTCACGCCCTCGAGCGCCTTGAGGAACTGGCCGGCGGCGTCCACCACGTGCAGATCGACGCCGGTGGCGGCGACGAAGTCGCGCTCGACCTGCTCGGCTTCGCCGGCGCGCAGCAGCCCGTGGTCGACGAAGACGCAGGTCAGCTGGTCACCGATGGCACGCTGAACGAGCGCCGCGGCGACCGAGGAATCGACCCCGCCGGACAGCCCGCAGATCACGCGCTTGTCTCCGACCTGGGAGCGGATCGCGTCGACCGCTTCGTCGACGATATTGACCATGGTCCAGGTGGGACGTGCACCGGCGATCTGGTAGAGGAAGTGTTCTAGAACTGCTTGGCCGTGCTCGGTGTGCAACACCTCCGGATGCCACTGGACGCCGGCGAGCCGGCGATCCGGGTGCT
>DATHUM010000086.1:0-4095 GCA_035462225.1 Jiangellaceae bacterium
GCCCAGTTCTCCGCAGCGGGCGTCAGCTTGGCAGTCGCTGCGGCCTCGATCGCCGCGGCGTTGATCTCGTTGTCCTCCAGCTCCGAGGTCAGGGAGATCTTGGCCGGTGTGAGGCCGTTCTGCGCGTACTGCGTCTGGAACTCATCGCTCAGGATCAGCTTGAGTAGCTCGTAGGCGAGCTCCGGGTGCTGCGACTGAGCAGAGATCGCGACGTTGGATCCGCCGAGCAGCACCGGCGCGGGTCCGTTGCTGCCGGGCAGCGCGAACGCGCCGATGTTGTCTCCGGCCGGCGTACCGGGGCAGCCGGCCTCTGGGTCCTGGATAACCCCGAAGGCCCAGCCCGGTGCGGACAGCATGCCGATCTCGTCCGCGCACCACGGGATCCACGACTCGGCCTCGTCGCCGTCTTTCGGGGCGTTGGACTGGCCGAACAGCCGCTCGACGACCTCGAGGCCGGCCTGCGATTCGGGGATCGAAAGTGAGCCCTCCCAGCTGTCACCGTTCTGGAGCGCCAGGTCGCCACCAGCGTCCCAAATGAAGGCGACGGCGTTGCGCCAGTCTGCGCCAGGGAGGTAGAAGCCCGAGAAGTTCGGATTGTCGCTCGAGGCGGTCAGGGTCTCGGCCACCTCGATGAACTCGTCGAGCGTGGTCGGCACCTCGACACCAGCCTCCTCGAATAGGTCGGTCCGGTAGAACACGACCTTCGAGCCGGCGTACAGCGGCACGGCGGATACCACGCCGTCTGCCGTGCCGGCCTCCACGAAGCCGGGCAGTAGATCGTCGCCACCCAGCTCGGTCACCTGCTCGCCGGTCAGTGGCAGGAACGCGCCGACGTTCGTGAACGTCGGAGCCTGGGTGTTGCCGATTTCGACCACGTCGGGAGTTTCCGTAGGGCTGGCCAGCGACGTGGTCAACCGCTCAACGAGGCCCTCCCAGGCCTGCTCCTCGATGGTGAGCGTGGAGCCCGGGTTCTGCTCCTCGAACGTGGTCACAAGCCAGTCCCGCATCTCCTGCGGGGTGTCGCCGCCGTTGACCCACAACCGTAGGTCGGCCGGCTCGGGCGCCTCGGCTTCCGGCTCCTCGGTGGCGTCGGTCTCGTCGGTCTCGGCGGTCGGTTCGTCGTCGCCACCGCAGGCGGCGAGGACGAAGGCCGCAGCCATGCCGGCGGCAAGGAAGCTTGCTCGTTTCACGATGTAGTCCTCCCTGATCTAGGTGCCGGAGACGGCACCAGCGGTCGTGGCAGCACGACTGGTTAGGTTTCTTATTAAAGAGTGTCACTACTGGATAGAAACTTTCCAGTAGTCCTCGTCACGATCCGGTAACAACCCGAACTATTTCGCGCACGTCGACAGGAACGGGCAGATGCGCAGGGCGCGAGAGCCCTGATCGGGGGCAGGCCGCCGAAGATCGGGACCGCAGCTCATAATGGAGCGTGGTCGACGACCGAGACGGCGTCACGCCGTCCGATGCCGAGCTTTGGACTCGGGCGCAGAACACGAACCCGTCCCCGCTCGGCGAACTGTTCGACCGGCATGCCAACCGGATCTACGGCCATGTCCACGCCCAGGTCGACAGTCGAGGCGAGGCAGAGGCGCTTACCACGGTCGTGTTCCTCGAAGCGTGGCGCCGCCGCAACGAGGTGATCTTCACCGCGGACGAATCGGTGCTCCCCTGGTTGTTCGCCGTCGCCAACCACGCGGTCAGAAATCGGGCTCGCACATTGCGGCGGCACCGGAGCCTGCTGGCCAAGCTGCCGCCACTTCCTGTGGACGACGCCACGGCTGGTCGTTCCCGCGACGACTCGAACGTGGAGAAGGACGGTGCACACGTGCTCGCCGCGTTTCGCCAGCTGCGGCCGGCAGAGCAGGACGTGCTTGCCCTGTGCGTGTGGCAGGGGGTCAGTCATGAGCATGCCGCCCTCGCCCTCGGCGTCCCGACCGGAACGGTAAGAGCGCGCCTCGACTCGGCGCGCCAGCGGCTCGCCGAGCTGGCAGAGTTGGCCGAGCGTGAGAGATCGGGCCGCCGGCGCAGGTCGCCCACCGGCCGATCGTCGACGCAGACGTCTAGGAGATGAGCCAGATGCCGTTACCGCCCGATAACGCGCCCCAGCTGGATCCGGTACGCCAAGCGGCGATGCGCGAGCTCCTCGAGTATGCAATGGCGAGTGAGGCGCGCCGGGCTTCCCGAGCCAGGCTGCCGATCGCGGCCGGCGTTGGTGCGGTAGTAGCACTGGCCGGTGGCACCGCGGCGGCCATCGTCCTCACCCAGGAACCCGTGACCGACACGAGCCTGGTCCACTGCCTCTCGCGGGCCGAGCTGGACGGGGCCGGGAACTACGCGGGCACGGCGGTCGCCGCAACTGGCGCCAAGGGCGGGCCGGTGTCGGTCGAGGACGCCCGGGCCGCCTGCGGCCAGGCCTGGCAGCACGGGATCCTCGACCCAGCTGCTGAGATCGGCGCACCGCTTCCGGATCCTGACCCGGCCCGCCGTGCCGCTGTCCCGGCTGAGCTCGCCGTCTGCGTGATGAGCGACGGCTCGGCCGCCGTCGTTCCGGGCACCGCCGCCGTGTGCGCCGAGCTGGGGCTCGCGGTACAGCTGGAGCAGCCCTAGCTACGTGCCGGCCGCGAGTCAGCCGCGCGGCGTGAACAAGATCGACGAGGTCCGGTTGTTCATCGTGCCCAGCGACGAGCAGGAGCCGGTGCACGTCCGCCGGTCACCGGAATAGCCGGTGTAGTCATAGTGAATGCTCCAGCAGCTCGCGAACACCTTGGCCGAGCTGATGACGTTGTTCCAACCCGTCGGCATGGACGAGAACCCGTAGGTCGATCCGCTGCCACAGCCGGATCCACTCGTCCCGTAGAGCACGATGCTGCCGCCGGAGTAACTCGAACCCTTGTACTCGTAGCCCAACACGACCGAAGCCATGGCCACCGCCTCGCTCTGGACGGCTTGCTCGAGCTCCGCCGGCGAGCTAGCGCTCAGCTCACCGTCGGTCGCGAACTCGACGGCCTCGGCGAAGGTCGGGAAGCAGTCGACGACCGGTTCGGCCACGGGCTCGGCGCCGGACACCGCCGCGGCGGCCTCCACCGGATGGACACCGACCGCGCACACCTCGCCGCCTTCTGCTGCGGGCAAGGCGCCGGCCGCCGCGGCGGGGGCGGCCAGAAAACCGGCGACGAGGATGGACGACCCGGCCAGCGAGACTCGCAACGAAGACACGGGGGAATCACTCCTTGAGGAAGATCGTGTTTGCTCGAGACGCTACCTGCTGAAATCAGGGTCGTGAACCCGCTTTCCTAAGTTCTGAGATCACAGGTACGGCTGCTGCGCCGTCTTGCCTTCCAGATACGAAGCCCTGGCCTGGTGCGTGGACTCCAGTTCGGACACCTCGGCCACCGGGACGTCCCACCAGGCCTCGCTGTCCGGCGCCGGGATCAGCGGATCGGTCTCGATGTGCACAAGAAACGGTCCGTCGGCGGCCCGCGCCTCGATCAACGCCTCCCGCAACTGCTTGACGTCACGCGCCCGGCGCACCTGCACGCCCAGGCTTTCGGCATTGGCCGCGAGGTCCACTGGCAGCACCTCGCCGTCCAGCCGTCCGGACTTCGGGTCGCGGTAGCGGTACGCGGTGCCGAACCGTTGTGAGCCCACTGAGTCGGACAGCGACCCGATCGAGGCGAACCCGTGGTTGTCGACAAGAACGACGATCACCTTGGTACCTTCGGCGACGGCGGTGACGAGCTCGGTCGACATCATCAAGTACGACCCGTCGCCGACCATGACGTAGACGTCCCGGTCGGGTGCGCCCAGCTTCGCGCCCAGGCCCCCGGCGATCTCGTAGCCCATGCACGAGTAGCCGTACTCTACGTGGTAGCCGAGCGGGTCGCGGGTCCGCCACAGCTTATGCAGGTCGCCGGGCATCGAACCGGCCGCGCAGAGCACTATGTCGCGAGGGCCCGAGACGTCGTTGACCACGCCGATGACCTCGGACTGGGCCGGCCGCGGAGCGTGGCCGAGCGTGTACGCCTGCTCGACGGTGGTGTCCCAATCCGCAGCGAGCTCGCGAACGCGCTTCCGGTACTCCGCCAGCGTCTC
>DATHUM010000087.1:0-4380 GCA_035462225.1 Jiangellaceae bacterium
CGAGCGGTCGGGCTGCTCGCCTTGGCGGCGGTCATCGCCGTGCACGCCACGCGAAGATGGGGCCGGCGACTGGTCGGCGGGCTGCTCGCAGCGGCCGGTGTCGTCCTTGCCGGACAGGCCTGTGCCACCTTGCGAGACCTGCCCGACCAGAGCCTCCGGCACCTCGAGGGCACGACGGGTGGTGCGGCTTTCGCCGGTGCTACGGCGGCAGCAGGTGGCCCGGTGGTGATGGCCGTCGGCGGGGTGGGCATCGCGGTGGCCGGTTCGGCCCTAGCAGTATTCGGGCCGAGGTGGCCGAGCATGGGAACGCGATACGAGCGTCCGGCCGGCTCGCGGCCCTCGAGCCGGTCCGGTGAACGTGCGGTGTGGGACGCGCTTGATCGCGGCGAGGACCCTACGATCTGACGACCAGGACCTGGCTGCGCCGACCCCGGTGCAGCAGGCAGAATGGGCGGTACCACGCCCAGAGTCACGACAAGGAGATGACATGGCCACCCGCCACGAGCACGGTCACACGCCCGCAGCGTGGACCGCGGTGTTGATCATTCTCGCCGGGATCTTCATCGGCGCCTTCGCCGTGGCGGTGCTGAACTGGCCGTTGTTCTGGATCGGTGGGGTGGGTGTGATCGTGCTCGGCCTGATAGTCGGCAAGGTCATGCAGATGATGGGCCTCGGCAAGCCGCAAGAAGAGCGGTCAGGCTCGTTGGACGCCGCCGCGCCGCCGGAGCCCGCCGCCACCACGCCGGAGGGCGACAGGTAGCGCCATGGTCGCCCGGCGGCGTCCGGCCGACGTCCCACTGATCACTGTGGGAGGAGTCACCTTGGATGCCGTCAGCGGTCGAGCGCTCGCCGGCGGGCGGGAGCTCAGCTTGACCAGGACCCAGTTCGGACTGCTCGAACACCTGATGCGGAACCGCGGCCGGGTGTGCACGCGCGCGGAGCTGATGTCCGAAGTGTGGGGATACCGCGAGCCGGTAGGCACGCGAACGGTCGACGTGCACGTGGCCGCGTTGCGCGCCAAGCTGGGCCCGGCACTGCCGATAAGCACAATTCGCGGGCAGGGTTACCGCGTCAACGCCATCGGACCGTGATCACCGCCCGCGTCCGTGCGCTCACCGCGCCGCTGGCGATCGCCGCGGCGGCTGGCGCAGCATGGTTCACTGTTGCCGCCCTGGGCCCAGAGGTCGCCGTCCCGCTGCCGTGCCCGCTCCTCGAACTGACCGGTATGGCCTGCCCGTTTTGCGGCGGCACACGAGCGGCGTACGCGTTGGCCCACGGTGACGTCGCAACGGCAGCCGGGCACAACGCGGTCGTCGTATCGGCCGTGCCGGTACTCGTGGTCCTGTGGTTCCGGTGGTCGGTGCGCAGGGCGCGCGGGGTGCGCGGGCCCATGGTGACGATGTCCGCCGGTGCCCTGCTGGCCCTGGGCGCCGGACTCGTGGTGTTCGCCGTCGTCCGTAATCTGCCATTCGGGGCGGCCCTCGGGCCTTGAGCTAGATCATGAAGATCGCGCCGAGCCCAAGCACGCCCAGCCCGAACAACACGAGCAGTGCGATGGCGGCGGCGCCGAGCGCTACTCCTACGATCGAGATGATCCTGGCCGCATTGGCCATTCCCTCGCCGGTGAGCCAGCCGTTCGACTCGCGAATGGCCTGAAGGGACTGGTTGGCAAGCACCAGTGAGACGATGTGCAAGACGAACGGGCACACCATCCAGGCAGCGATCGACAGGATGAGCGCGGCGAGCGCCTTGTCGTCCTGCTTGGGGTACGGGTACGGCTGGCCGTACCCAGACGGCGTCGTCGGTGATTGACCGGCCGGAGGCGACTGGGCGTAGGAGGGTGGCTGACCCCAGGGTTGCTGGTCCGGACCTTCCCGTTCCTGGTCATCGCCCGGATTCTGGCCGTACGGGTCGCGCGTCATTACCGGACACCGTACCCCTACCGGTGGGGTGATGGCAGAGGGCTTCGAGGCGGTAGCTACGCTGGATCAACCCAGGCATCCATGGCATCGAGCACACACCCCGGGGGGACGAGCGTGAGCGTACTCGACGAGATCCTCGACGGGGTGCGCGCTGACTTGGCAGAACGCCAGCAGCGCGTATCGCTGGATGAGCTCAAGGCAGCCGCCGAACGTCAACCCGCGGCCAAAGACCCCATGCCGCTACTGCGGGCACCGGGAGTGAGCGTCATCGCCGAGGTCAAGCGGGCGAGTCCGTCCAAGGGCGCTCTCGCCGAGATCGCCGACCCGGCGGCGCTGGCTCGCGAGTACGAAGCCGGCGGCGCGACCGCGATCAGCGTGTTGACCGAGACCCGCCGGTTCGGCGGGTCGCTGGACGATTTGAAAGCGGTGCGAGCCGCGGTCGACGCGCCGCTGCTGTGCAAGGACTTCATCATCACCAGCTACCAGCTGTGGGAGGCCCGGGCCTGCGGTGCCGACCTGGCCCTGCTGCTCGCCGTCGCGCTCGATCAGAACGCCCTCGTGGCCCTGATCGAACGGGCCGAGTCGATCGGGCTGACCCCGCTGGTCGAGTGTCACACGGCGGACGAGGTCGACCGAGCCGTCGTGGCCGGCGCCAAGTTGATCGGCATCAACGCGCGCGATCTCACCACGCTCAAGGTCGACATGACCACCTTCAAGCGGCTGGCGCCGTACGTGCCGGATGGGATCGTCAAGGTTGCCGAGTCCGGCGTACGAGGCCCCAGAGACGTGATCGAACTCGCCCGGGCCGGCACCGACGCCGTGCTGGTCGGCGAGAGCCTGGTGACCGGGAAGGAACCGCGCACGGCGGTTGCCGACCTGGTGGCAGCGGGTGCTCACCCGGCGCTTCGCCAGGGCCCTGGCTAGAGTTGCCGCCGTCATGGTTCCACGGGTGGAAGTGCCGGACGCGCGCGGGCGGTTCGGCGAGTACGGCGGCCGGTACGTGCCAGAGGCGCTCGTGGCCGCCCTGGACGAGCTCGACCACGAGTACCGGGCTGCGATGGCCGACGCGGAGTTCACCGCCGAGTTGGACCACCTGCTGCGCACGTACACCGGTCGGCCGAGCCCGCTGACCGAAGCCCGCCGCTTCGGGCAGGAGGCGGCGCACGGAGCCCGTGTCCTGCTCAAGCGCGAAGATCTCAACCACACCGGATCGCACAAGATCAACAACGTGCTGGGACAGGCGTTGCTGACCAAGCGGATGGGCAAGCGCAGGGTCATAGCCGAGACCGGAGCGGGCCAGCACGGGGTCGCCACGGCGACCGCCGCAGCGTTGCTCGGCCTCGAATGCGTCGTGTACATGGGCGAGGAGGACACTCGCCGCCAGGCGCTCAATGTCGCCCGAATGCGGTTGCTCGGCGCCGAAGTCATCCCCGTCACCGCCGGTTCGCGCACGCTCAAGGACGCGATCAACGAGGCGATGCGCGACTGGGTGGCCAACGTCGAGCAGACGCACTACCTGCTCGGTACGGTGGCCGGCCCGCACCCGTTTCCGGTGATGGTCCGCGATTTCCACCGGATCATCGGGTTGGAGACCCGGGCGCAGGTGCTCGAGCTGACAGGTGCGCTGCCGGACGCCGTGGCCGCGTGCGTCGGCGGCGGCTCGAACGCCATCGGAATCTTCTACGCCTTCATCGACGACGCCGACGTCGGGCTGTTCGGGTTCGAGGCCGGTGGGGACGGCGTCGAGACCGGCCGCCACGCGGCCACCATCAGCGCCGGCTCGGCCGGTGTCCTGCACGGCGCACGGTCCTACCTGCTGCAGGACGAGATGGGCCAGACGATCGAGTCGCACTCGATTTCAGCCGGTCTGGACTACCCCGGCGTCGGGCCGGAGCATGCGTGGTTGCACGACACGGGACGCGCGACGTACGAGCCGGTGACCGACGCCGAGGCGATGGACGCGTTCGCGCTGTTGTGCCGCACCGAGGGCATCATCCCGGCCATCGAAAGCGCGCACGCGTTGGCCGGCGCGCGCCGCCTGGGTGAGCGGCTTGGCCCGCACACGGTGATCGTGGTGAACCTGTCCGGACGCGGTGACAAGGACGTCGAGACCGCCGCCAAGTGGTTCGGGCTGGTGGGCTGATGCGCCTAGACGAGACGTTCGCCAAGGCGGCTGCGGACGGCCGGGCGGTACTGGTCGGTTACCTGCCCGCGGGTTACCCGACGGTGCCCGGCGCGATCGATGCCTTCCGCGCCATGGTCGATGCCGGTGTGGACGTGGTGGAAGTGGGCCTGCCGTACAGCGACCCGCTGATGGACGGCCCGGTCATCCAGCACGCTGTCGACGCCGCGCTCGCCACCGGCACGACCACCCCGGACGTCCTGCGAACTGTCGAAGCGGTGGCAGCGGAGGGTGTGCCGGCCCTGGTCATGTCCTACTGGACTCCGATCCTTCGGT
>DATHUM010000088.1:0-1901 GCA_035462225.1 Jiangellaceae bacterium
GGTGACCTTGGCGGGCAGCTACGCGGCCGTACGCGAACGCCCGCGGGTTGAAGCTCCTTGGCACCAGACCGGACCAGATCGAACTCCAAATGGGGCGCATCGGGCCTGGTCAAAGGCTTGCAGCCGCTCAGCCCTGATCCACCGGCCTGATTTGGTATCGGTGATTTCGGCGTTCTGATGGGTCGGTCCGTGTTGGGGGGGTGGCTGGTCGGCCGGCCTGTACCGGCTCTTCCACTTCGGGTCCTCGGGTCGCGCCTCGCCGGCTGGGTGGTCAGCCGGTGACAGCGGCGGGTGGGCCGGTCGCGGTCGACCACAGCGACTCCCAGTCCGGTGCCCAGGGCCAGTCGGCGGGCAGGTGGAGGTCGAGCCTTCGGGCGGTGGTGGCGATGCGGCCGGGGATGTTGATGATCTTGCGCCGCAGGGTCGCCCACCGAGATGTGGGCTGGTTGGCGGCGACGCCGGTGGCGCGGGCCAGGTTGAACGCGGTGGCCGCGAGCGCGACCCAGGCGGCGTTCGCGGTGTACTGCCCCGATGGGAGGTGTGCCAGCGGGCCGGCTTTGAGTTCGGCGATGACCTGCTCGATCAGGGCGTGGTCGCGGTGACGCTCGTCGGCCTCGATGGTCGCGAACTGGCTGTTGGTGATGAAGGCGTGGTGGCGGTAGGTGGCGAACAGCTCGCCCTGCTCGGTCCCGTCGCAGGCCAGTGGCTGCAGGCGCTTGACTCGCCGCACGATCAGTCGGCAGGTGACGTGCTCGTGCTTGCGGCGGGAAGTGAACGCGACGAACGGGATCTCGGCGACCTCGGCATCGGAGACCCAGCGCTGCTCGGCTTCGTCGTAGATCGCGTTGGGATACTCGATCGACTGCCACGCCTCGGCCGGGATGCCGGTGATGGCCGCGGTGACAGTCTTGGTCATCCGCGCGGTGACCGAGAACCACGCCTTGTGCCTGATGGCGGTGCCGACGAACGCCCACCCGTAGTAGGCCGAATCCGCCCGGGCCAGGATCCGGTCCCGAATGCCTGCGGCCCGGGCGGTGGTGATGGCCTGGGCCAGCAGCCGGCCCGCGCCCTTGGCCGAGGCGGTGTTCCCGCGTCGCAGCCTCGCCCGGGCGATCACCGGCGCGGCCAGCGGGGTGGAGATGGTGGCGAGTTGAATGTTCAGGCCCCGTTGTCTGGTGTATCCGAACGCGGCTCCCTGCTTGGCGTAGCCGTGGACCTCACGCACGGTGTCATCGACATCCACCAGGGCGATCCCGTCGGCGTCGGCTCCGGTGAGCAGGCCCGGCACCCGGGTCGCGAGGCCGGCCAGCAGGTGCCCGTTGATGGCATCGAGCTGCTGCACGTGCCCGTGGGTGAACGAACGCAGGAACGTGCCCAGCGTCGAGGGAGCCCGGACCCCGCCGAAGAGCCGGGTCATACCGCCATGGCGGAGCAGGTCGAGGTCGTCGATCGAGTCCGCGCCGGCCAGCATCCCGCCGACCACACACGACGCCTTCGCAGCCGCGTTCGGCGAGGGCACCGTCAGCCCGCCGAGCAGGTCGTAGAAGTCGGCGGCTTCGGCCAGCCGCAGCGCCGGGACCAGACCCGCCGACGACACCAGATTCGGGTCATCGAAGACAGGCCGAACCTTGTGAGAGGGTTGCACTTACGAGGTGTCCCTTCTGGCTGGGTAGATGACGACGTCGCAATCGACATCCTCCCAGCTCAGGAGGGCATTCTCGTCCTACGCCACGCGCACGCCACCGGACCCGGCCGGTGGATCAGGGCTGAACTGAAGCGGCCGGTCCATTCCTCCTTCATACGAACCAGTGAGCCAGGAATGGCTGACCAGGCGCGGCTGCCCGGCGCGTCGCAGCATCTGATGCGATGAAGGAGCTGAGGGTGGGGCCTCGCTCCGGCTG
>DATHUM010000089.1:0-7674 GCA_035462225.1 Jiangellaceae bacterium
CGAGCGCTCCACCGGTCCCTCGGTCTCGCTGAGCGCTCGTTGGATAGCGGCGCTCGCGTCTTCGATCCGGCCCTGGGCCAACCGAAGCAGCGCCATCCCCGGCTGTATCGGATGGCCCGAGTCGCCCGCCTCGCGGTAGCAGACCTCCGCCCCATTCAGCTCGCCGCGAAGCCGCAGCAGCTCGGCTTGCTGATAAAGGGCCATGCCTAGCACAGGGTCACCGGCCGGCTTGGCCAGGTGCTCGCGGGCCCGCTGCGCCTCGTCCATCGCGTCCGCCCAGTCGCCGCGTAGCTGCATGATCTCCGAGCGATGGACCAGGCATTGCCCGCGGTACGGCTTGAGGTCCTGATGGGTGGCGCACCAGCGGCTCAGCTCGGACGTCCACTCCTGCGCGCGCCGAACGTCGAAGGCTTCCCGGCAGGCGATGATCGTCGCGCAGTAGATGATCCCGGCGATGATGGGCGACACTTCACCGGTCGTGACCGCCACCATCGTCTCGTCCAGCATCGCCAAACCGTCGATGGCATCGCCACGGGCGATCAGGGATTGACCCTGCCCCAGCATCCCGAGAGCTCGGAGGTCGACGTCGCCGAACCGGTCGGCGTGGGCCCTGATGTCGGCGAAGGTGCGGTACGAGGCGTCGTGATCACGACTGGCCAGGGCATGCAACCCGGCGGGGACTCGCAGATATCCGAGCTCGACGCAGTCGACAGACTGTTCGTCGAGGATATGTTGCGCCCGGGCGAACCAACCCCCGCCCCGGGCGTGGTCGCCGCGTTGCATGAGTATCATCCCGAGCCAGAACGCGCAGCGCACGCCGCGTGCGACCGCGCCGGACTCGATGAACGAGTGGTGCGCTCTCTCCAACGCTTCGGCGGCAGAGTCCACCTGACCGGTGAGGTAGGCCGCGAACGCGAGCCGCTCGAGGTCCTCTGGCCCGAGATCGTCCGCGGCCGCGAAGAGCTCACGTGCTTCGCGCCAGGCGCTACGCTCGAACGCTGCCCGGGCTTGGTCGACGATGTTGGCTGTTACCACCGGACCTCCCGGTCTCGGTAGCGGGACTTGACTTCCTTCGGGTTTGCCGTGCAACCGTACTGCGGTCACGCGTCGGGCACTAGCGACGAGCGGGCTGTGGCGTACGGACCTGCATCGGGCAAGCTGGTAGTCGTGTCCAACGAGCGAGTCGTCGAGATCGTACGCAGCCACCTGGCCGGCACGGGGGCCGAGTGGGACGAAGGTGCGCCAGGTCGCTTCTCGGTCGAGCTGCCGGGCGAGCGGAAGCTGAAGACATCGTGCAGCCTGGCGGTGAGGGACCACAGCCTCGTCGTCAACGCCTTCGTGGCCCGGCACCCGGACGAGAACACCGAGGGCGTCTACCGTTGGCTGCTGGAGCGCAATGCCCGGTTGTCCGGCGTGGCCTTCGCCGTGGACGCCGCGGGCGACATCTACCTGGTAGGGCGGCTCCCGCTGGACGCCGTCACGTCCGACGAGCTCGACCGGCTGCTGGGAGTCGTGCTGGACGCCGCCGACTCGTCGTTCAACACGATCCTGGAGCTGGGCTTCTCGACAGCGATCCGGCGCGAGTGGGAGTGGCGGCTGGCCCGCGGGGAGTCGACGCGAAACCTCGCTGCATTCGAGCACCTGCGTCCCGAATGATCGGGTGATGCGTTTCGACCGGGTCGAAAGTCGCAGGGCGTCGCCGCAATCCGGTCCGACCTCGCTCCGCGATCGCGTCCATTACGCTCGGGAGCATGCCTTACCGCCTGCTGCTGCTCCGTCACGGCGAGAGTGACTGGAACGCCAAGAACCTGTTCACCGGCTGGGTCGACGTCGGTCTCAGCGAGAAGGGACGGGCTGAGGCACTGCGCGGAGCCGAGTTGCTCGTCGAGCGGGACCTGTTGCCCGACATCGTCCACACCAGCGTGCTTCGCCGGGCGATCCGCACCGCCGAAATCACGCTGGATGCCTCGGATCGCCATTGGATCCCGGTTCGGCGCTCGTGGCGGCTCAACGAACGTCACTACGGAGCGTTGCAGGGCAAGAACAAGAAGCAGACGCTGGAGGAGTTCGGCGAGGAGCAGTTCATGATCTGGCGGCGCTCGTACGACACGCCGCCGCCGCCCATCGCGGACGACGACGAGTACTCGCAGGCCGGCGACCCGCGGTACGACGACCTGCCGCCAGAACTCATGCCGAAGACCGAATGCCTGGCCGATGTCGTCGACCGGATGCTGCCGTACTGGTACGACGCGATCGTGCCGGATCTTCGCCGGGGTCTGACCGTTCTGGTGGCCGCACACGGCAACTCGCTGCGTGCACTCGTCAAACACTTGGACGGGATGTCCGACGAGGCGGTCGTCGCGCTGAACATCCCGACCGGCATCCCGCTGCTCTACGAGCTGGACGACGCGATGCGGCCGATCAAGACCGGCGGCGAGTACCTCGATCCCGCCGCGGCGGCGGAGTCGATCAAGGCCGTGGCCAGCCAGGGCCGCTGACCCGCGCTGTCGAATGATCACGTTCAGCAGGCCGGGCCACGAATCAACACGCACGCGTGCATGTAGGTAGGTGGCTACGCCTGCCGAACGTGATCGAATGACATGGCGGTTCGCTTGGGGTGTGGACCGACCGCTCGGGTCAGCTGCGGAGCTTGCCGAAGAACGTCCGCAGATCCTGGACCACCAGGTCGGGCACCTCCATCGCCGGGAAGTGGCCGCCCCTGTCGTGTTCGGTCCAGTGGGCCAGCGAACCGTCCGGGTCGATGATGCTCCGTACGCTCATGTCCGCCGCGAACACGGCCACGCCGGTCGGAACGCCGAGTTCGGTCGTCGGGGTGCCGCCGCCGTCTTCGCCGCTGTGCTGTTCGACGAACTGCCGAAATGCCTGCATCCCTTCGTAGGTGATGTGCGCCGACGATGCGCCCGCCCGCGAGAACCAGTAGATGCTGGCGTTGGCGAGTAGCTGATCGCGTTCCACGGCATCTTCGGGCAGGCCGGCTGCATCGTCGGTCCACTCCTTGAACTTCTCCACGATCCATGCCAGCTGGCCGACCGGACTGTCGGTGATCAGGTGAGCCAGCGTGTGCGGGCGCGTGGCCTGCAGGTGCAGGTAGCCGAGGCCGTCTCGCTGGTACTGGTTGAACCGCTCGGCACGAGCCCGGTCCGCGCCGTCGAACCGGTCCGGATCCAGCGGCGAACCGAACGGAAAGCCCGGTGTCGGGCCCGTGGTGTGCGCACCCACTAGCCGGTGCGGCGCGATCATCGCGAGCATTCCGGTGACACCGGCGCCGACGTCCCCACCATGCGCTGCGAACCGCTCGTATCCCAGCCTGCTCATCAGCTCGGCCCAGGCCGCGGCGACGCGGAACAGGTTTCCCCACCCGGTTTCGCGCAACGGCGTCGAGAACCCGAATCCCGGAAGCGATGGGATGACGACGTCGAACGCGTCGGCCGGATCGCCGCCGTGCGCTCGAGGATCGGTAAGCGGGCCGATGACGTCGAGGAACTCCACGAACGAACTCGGCCAGCCGTGGGTCAGCACGAGCGGTAGGGCATCCGGCTCGGGTGAGCGGACGTGGACGAAGTGGATCGGCTGGCCCTCGATCTCGGTGACGAACTGGGGGAGTGCGTTGAGGCGGGCTTCCCAGGATCGCCAGTCGAATCGGTCGCGCCAGACCTCGGTCAGGCCTTTGAGGTAGCTCGTCGGCACGCCGCGGTTCCATTCGACGCCGGGCAGGTCGTCGAACCACCGAGTCCGGGCCAGGCGGTCGTGCAGGTCGTCGATGTCGGTCTGCGGGATCTCGATCCGGAAGGGACGGATCAGCTCTGCGTTCGTCATGGCCTCACCGTAGAATCAATTGAGGAATGGTACATTCCGCGTTTGGCTGAAGGCTTGGAAAATGTTGGAGACATCCGCACGGCTCCTCCGGTTGCTCGGACTGTTCCAGGCACGTCGCGATTGGACGGGCCCGGAGCTCGCCCATCGGCTGGGCGTCACGACCAGGACGATCCGCAACGACGTCGATCGGTTGCGTAATCTCGGCTATCCGGTCGATGCCACGCCCGGGGTCGCCGGTGGGTACCGGCTGGGATCCGGTGCGGCCCTCCCGCCGCTGCTGTTGACCGACGACGAAGCCGTCGCCGTGGCGGTCGGGCTTCGCACGGCGGCCGCTGGCTCGGTCACCGGCATCGAGGAGTCGTCCGTAGGCGCCCTGGCCAAGCTCGAACAGGTCTTGCCGGCCAAGCTCCGCCATCGGGTCAATGCCTTGCAGACATACACCGTGCCGATCGGCGGCAGTGGTCCGTCCGTGGATCCGTCCGTGCTCACGGCCATCGCGGCGGTGTGCCGGGACCGAGAACGGCTGCGGTTCGACTACGTCAGCCATGACGGGAGTGAAGCGATCCGCACCGTCGAACCACACCGGTTGGCCCACCTTCGCGGGCGGTGGTATCTGGTGGCGTGGGACCTCGATCGTGCCGACTGGCGGACGTTCCGCGTGGATCGGATGACCCCCCGCACGCCTACCGGCCCCCGCTTCCAGCCGCGTGAACTACCCGCAGGGGACGTGGCGGCCTTCGTGACCGAAGGGACGGGAGCGGCGACCTGGCGGTACCGGTTCAAGGTCATGCTGCACGCACCGGCCGACGAGGTGGCCGCGAAGCTGCCGCCGCCAGTCAGGATCGAGCAGGTTGACGACAGTCACTGCATCATGCATGCCGGCTCCGACACCCTCGACCTGGCCGCGATCTACATCGGGATGCTGGACGTCGAGTTCGACGTGATCGAACCACCGGAGCTGATCGACCGGCTGCGCCACCTTGCCGCCCGGTACCTGCGGGCCGCCGGGAACCAATCCGGACAAGCGTGAATTCGGACTGTGCATACAGGCGGGATCAGTGGCCGGGTGCGCTGTCCGCCCACTCGAGCTCACCGGTGACGAGGTAGCGGACGTTCATCGCGATGTGTACGGCGTGGTCGGCGAACCGCTCGTAGTAGCGGCCGAGAAGGGCGATGTCTACGGCCACCTCGACGCTGCGGTTCCATCCACTGTCGAACATCACCTGGAACAACGATCGGTGCAACCGGTCCATCTCGTCGTCGTCGGTTGCCAGCTCGTCGGCGGCGTCGAGGTCACGGGTCCGCATCACAGTGCCGGCCTTGAGCGCCATCGCCTCGGCAGTGTCGCCCATGTTATGGAACGTTTCGCGGAACTCTTCGGGCACCGCGATTTCCGGGTAGCGCATCCGAGCGATCTTGGCGACGTGAACTGCCAGATCGCCCATCCGCTCGATGTCCGACGTACTGCGCATCGCGGACAGCACCGCCCGAAGGTCCTGGGCCACCGGCGCCTGCCGCGCGATCATCCCGAGGACCCGCTCGTCGACTTCGAGCTGGTCGCGGTTGATCGAAGCGTCGCCGGTGACGGTTTGATCGGCCAGCTGGATATCGGCCTCGAGCAGCGCGATCGTCGCCACCTTGATCTGCTCACCCGCCTTGCGGGTCATCCCGACCAGCCGGCCCGTGACCTCGTCGAGCTGTTCGTGAAAAGCCTCACGCATCCGGATTCCGCCTTTGAAGTGTCGAACGTTCAGCCTAGCCGCGGATGACAGCGGCCGTGGACCTGTGCAGCCACCGTAGGCGTCGTACATGTCTGTGCGGGGACGCGAAGTAAATGCCTAGGTAAGTCTCGATGAACAAAGGCCGTCGAGTCGTGCATGACCAGGCACGATGTGGCGGCGCGGCAATGGTTATCGCCGCTGGCCACCTACCATTGGCAAGTGTGGAGGTGCTGACGGGCGCGGTGATCGCGGCGGCGGCGGCCGCGGTCGGACTCGCCGCCGGGCTGGCGTTCCGGGCCAGCGAGCGCGTCCAGCACACGATTCCCTCGAGCACTGAGCCCGTCGTGCCACAGGGCGTCGACGAGGTGCTCTCAGTCCTTCGGCACAGCGCGCTGCTGCTCAACCGCGATCTCGACGTGGTCAAGGCGAGCCCGTCGGCCTACGCCTTCGGCCTGGTTCGCCAGGACAGGCTGGCCGTGCCGGAGCTGGCCACTCTGGCCGAGGCGGTCTTCCACGACGGGCAGATCTGCGAAGTACAGCTGGAGATATACCGTTCGCAGGCCACCTCCCACACCATGCACGTCGGGGCTCGCCTGGCACCGCTCGGCCCGTCGCTCGTCCTCGCATTGGTCGAGGACCGCACTCACGCGATGAGGGTGGACGAAGTCCGTCGCGACTTCGTAGCCAACGTTTCCCACGAGCTGAAGACCCCAGTCGGCGCCCTGACGCTGCTCGCCGAGGCGGTGCAGGACGCCGCGGACGACCCGGCCGCGGTCGAGCGATTCGCCAAACGGATGCAGGAAGAGGGGGCGCGGCTGACCCGGCTCGTCCAGGAGATCATCGACCTGTCCCGGCTGCAGTACGACGATCCGGTTGAGTCGCCGGAGGTCGTCGACGTGGACGAGGTGGTGGCCGCGGCTCTCGACCGTAGCCGGGTGGACGCCGAGACCAAGCAGATCAGGCTCGCGTCCGGCGGTCAGACCGGTTTGCACGTGCTGGGGAACGAGTCGCAACTCGTCGTCGCCGTCGGCAATCTCGTCGAGAACGCCGTGGCCTACAGCCCGCCTCACACCCGGGTGGCGGTCGGCGTACGGCGGCGCGAGGACCGGGTCGAGATAAGCGTCACAGATCAGGGCATCGGCATTCCCGAGGCCGAGCAGGAGCGCATCTTCGAGCGCTTCTACCGCGTCGACCCGGCCCGATCCCGGGCCACCGGGGGGACGGGTCTCGGACTTGCCATCGCCAAGCACGTTGCCGCCAGCCACGGCGGTGAAGTAGGTGTATGGAGCGTGCCGGGAGCAGGGTCGACCTTCACCCTGCGGCTGCCCCTCCACACTCCTCGGCCCGGGCGCCCGCCCGTGCCCAGTTCCACCACTCCGGAGGCCACCCAGTGACCCGTGTGCTCGTAGTCGAGGACGAGGACTCGTTCAGCGACGCGCTGTCCTACATGTTGCGCAAGGAGGGATTCGAGGTCGCCGTCGCGGACAACGGCGACGCCGCCCTCGAGGAGTTCGACCGGGCCGGTGCGGACCTGGTGCTGCTGGACCTGATGTTGCCCGGGTTGCCCGGCACCGAGGTGTGCCGCCAGCTGCGCCAGCGATCCAACGTGCCGGTGATCATGTTGACGGCCAAGGACTCCGAGGTCGACAAGGTCGTCGGCACCGAGCCGTTCTCCTCACGCGAGCTCGTGGCGCGCATCCGGGCCGTCCTTCGCCGTGGCAACGAGACCGCCGACCTGTCCCCGGCCGTACTCGAGGCCGGCCCGGTGCGCATGGACGTCGAGCGGCACGTGGTGACCGTCAGCGGCGAAGGCGTGCGGCTGCCGCTCAAAGAGTTCGAGTTGCTGGAACTGCTACTGCGCAACGCCGGACGGGTCCTGACCCGCGGCCAGCTCATCGACCGGATCTGGGGCGCCGACTACGTCGGTGACACCAAGACGCTGGACGTGCACGTCAAGCGGCTCCGCGCAAAGATCGAGCCGGACCCGGCGCAGCCGCGTCACCTGCAGACAGTCCGCGGCCTCGGCTACAAATTCGAGGCCTAACCCCGCCGATCATGCAACAACGGGAAGCGCGACACGCCGGCATCTCTAGTCCGCAGTCACGCGGGATCGGTT
>DATHUM010000090.1:0-10676 GCA_035462225.1 Jiangellaceae bacterium
CTGGCGACGGCACGCCGGCAGCGTTCGGGCCCGGAGCACGCCGGTCGCTCCGGGCCCGACGTGGTGCGTGGTCCGGCTCTGGGCGAGCCATCCGGGACGGCATAGGGTGACGCCCGTGGAGGATGGAGTGATCGAGGCAGAGCGCCCGCCCCCGACGGTCATCGCCGGCGTGCTCGGGGCGGCCGCCGTCGTCGGCTTCGTGGCCGGCGGGGTGTTCGGATCACTCAGCTTCGGCACGGCGGCCGACGCCAGCCCGCCCGACGGAACCGATCGTCCCACCGCGACGGCTCCGGTCGCCCTCACGGTGACGGCAGCTTCCTGCCAGCGCGAAACCAGGCGGGACGCCGCCGGAAACGAGGTCGACTACCGGGCCGATTACGCGGTCGACGGCGACACTCACACCGGGTGGCAATGCCAGGGCGACGGTGCCGGTGAGACGCTCGAGCTGGATCTGGGTGGGCCGGCCAGGGTGACCCGGGTCGGCTTGATTCCCGGATACACCAAGGTGGATCCGCATGACGGCCGTGAGTGGTACCCGCTGTTTCGGCGGCTGACCGAGGTGCGCTGGCATTTCGACTCGGGCGACCCGGTGAGCCAGCAGCTCGACCCGGACCCGGAGGTTCGTGAAGTGCAGACGATCGAGCTGCCCGAACCTCGTGAGACGAGCTCGGTACGGTTGGAGATCGTCAGCAGCACGAGGGGCGACACCGCCGACCGCAGCGTGGTCGCGGTGAGCGAGATCGAGGTGCTGGCGGCTCAGTAGACGAGCGCCTGCGCTCCGTCGGCGAGGGCTTCCTCCACGAACGTAGCGGCGCCGGCGATCCGGACTCCTGGGATGACATCGTCCGGCCCGATCTCGCGCCGCGCGGCGCACTGGGTACACAGCGTCACCTGGCCGGCCGCCAGCAGGGTGTCGAGCAGCTCGGGCAAGGGGGCGGCGTGCGGCAGCTCGAACTCGGCGGCCCGTCCTGGCAGGGCGAACCACGCCGACTCACCGGTCAGCCACAGCGACACCTTGGCGCCAGCGACGAGCGCCGTGGCGGCGACGGTGAACGCCTGTGAGCAGCGCTCGGGAGAGTCGAGACCGGCTGTGACTTTGACGACGAGAGTCGTTGCCATGGCCGCGATGTTAGTCGGCCACCCCGTAGACTCCATGCCGTGCTCGAGATCGTGTTCGCCGGGGTGCTGGTCCTCACTGCGGTGGCGGTCGGCGTGGTGGCCGTCTTTGCCGTCTACAAGCTGCTCAAGGGTGAGGCCTGACGTTGATCGAGATTCCGGGCGACCTGCATCCTGACTGCGTGCCCATCGCCTGGCTGCTCGGCCGGTGGGAGGGCGCGGGGGTCGGCGACTACCCGACGATCGAGGGCTTCCAGTTCGGCCAGGAGATCACGTTCGGCTACACCCCGGGCAAGTCGTTCCTGTCGTATACGAGCCGTAGCTGGATCCTCGACGCTGACGGCAACCTGGTGCGTCCGGCGGCTGCCGAGACCGGCTACTGGCGTCCGCAGCCGAGCGGGGAGATCGAGGTGCTGCTCACTCACCCCACCGGGTTCGTCGAGATCTACCTCGGCCAGATCGAGCCGGCCAAGATCGAGCTGGCGACGCGAGGGGTGCTGAAGACCGAGACGGCAAAGGACTACCGGGCGGGCCACCGGCTGTACGGCCTGGTCGAAGGTCGGTTGATGTACGTCTATGAGATGGCCGCGATGGGCCACGAACTGCAGCCCCACCTGTCCGCCGAACTCAAGCGGGTAGCCGGTGCTTCTGAAGCCCGCTCCTAGACTTGGGAGACATGGCCTCCCGGACCAGCGACTGGCGCGCCGACCTGCGGGCGCGCGGGTACCGGCTGACGCCGCAGCGCGAGCTGATACTCCGAGCGGTTCAAGATCTCGATCACGCGAGCCCGGAGGACGTCTTGGCCGAGGTCCGCAAGACCGCGGAGGGGGTCAACATCTCGACCGTCTACCGGGCGCTCGAGCTGCTCGAGGATCTCGGTCTGGTCAGCCACACTCATCTGGGTCACGGCGCCCCGGCCTACCACGCCACCGACGAGCCGGACCACGTCCATCTGGTCTGCCGCAGCTGCCAGCGGGTGGTCGAGGCAGAACCGGAGGTCGCCGCCGAGTTGGTCGACCGGCTGGCGGCCGACCGGGGCTTCACCACCGATGTCCGGCACCTGACCCTGTTCGGAACCTGCCGGGAGTGTTCGGCGTCGGCGTGACGTTGGGATGGATATGACCTACCGCAGTCCACTGCTCGACCTGCCCGGCGCTGTCGAGGCCGATGCCCCCGACGCCGGGGTGGCCGCCCACTACGGCGATCCCATGCGCGAGCAGCGGCTGCTGGACGCCGGTGGCGCCGCTGTCGATCTGTCGCACCGCGGCATCGTGCGGATCGCCGGGCCGGACCGGCTGGGGTGGCTGCATTCTCTTACCACGCAGCACTTGGAGGCGCTGCCGGCCGGGCAGGCGACAACGGCGCTGCTGCTCTCGCCGCACGGTCACGTCGAACACGCGCTGTACGCAGTCGACGACGGCGACGCGCTCTGGGCTCACGTGGAGCCGGGCACCACGCAAGCGTTGGTCGAGTTCCTGAACTCCATGCGCTTCCTGATGCGGGTCGAGGTCGAGGACGTCACCGACCGGTACGCCGTGGTGTGGACGGCGGCCGGCGCCGGCCGACCCGACGCGAGACCGCACCTGTCCAGGATCGGCGAGCGCGGCGTCGACGTCTTCGTACCGCGTGATGACCTGACCGCCTACGTCGGCGCCGGGCCGGCCGGGATCTGGGCGTACGAGGCGCTGCGCATCGCCGCCCACGAGCCGCGGCTCGGGCTCGATACCGATCACCGCACGATCCCGCACGAGGCCGGCTGGATCGGCTCCGCCGTGCACCTGGACAAGGGGTGTTACCGGGGCCAGGAGACCGTCGCGCGGGTGCACAATCTGGGCCGTCCGCCGCGCCGGCTGGTGATGTTGCACCTGGACGGTTCGGTCGACCACCTTCCTGCGGCCGGTGATCCGGTCGAGCTGGACGGCCGGCAGGTTGGTTTCGTCGGGTCGGCCGCGCGGCACTATGAGTCCGGGCCGATCGCTCTGGCCCTAGTCAAACGCAACGTGCCGGTCGACGCCGATCTTCTCGCGGGGGAAGTCGCCGCCGCTCAGGAGGTCGTCGTCGATCCCGACATCGGCCTTCACGTTCGCCCCCAACTACGCTAACCACCTCGCTGATCATGCAAGAACGGGGCGACACGCCGACTTGCGCCCTTTGTGCCGCTTGCTGCACCCGGACATTTCGGCGTGTCGTCCCGTTCTTGCATGATCAGCGAGGGTCAGGCTTCCAGGATCAGCGTCACGGGGCCATCGTTGGTGAGGTTCACCTGCATCATCGCGCCGAACACGCCGGTCTCGACGTGCGCGCCGCGGGCTCGCAGGGCATTGCAGAAGGCCGTCACCAATGGCTCGGCGACCGGACCCGGCGCCGCCGCCGACCAGGACGGCCGCCGTCCCTTCCGGGTGTCGGCGTAGAGCGTGAACTGGCTGACGACCAGAACGGGTGCGCCGGTGTCGGCGGCCGACTTCTCCCCGTCCAGAATGCGCAACTCCCAGATCTTCTGCGCCAGACGCTCGGCTTCGGCCGGCGTATCGGTATGCGTGACCCCTAGCAGTACCAGCAGACCCTGGCCGCCAGGCCCGGGATCCACTGCACCGACCACCTGGTCTGCCACTACGACGGACGCCGAGGACACCCGCTGCACCACTGCTCTCACCCGGCCGATCCTGCCAGGGACGCGCTACGGCATGGCAGGATCGGCCGCGTGCCCCACGAGCTAGTCGCCGAAGTCGTGCGTTCCGGACTGGTGGAGAGCGTCCACTACGGCTCTGTTGTCGTCCTGCGCCCGGACGGATCAGTTGCGTTCGCCGTTGGAGACGTCGACGTCTCGATGTACCCACGCTCGTCCAACAAACCCATCCAGGCGGCCGCCATGGCCCGGCTCGGGTTCGCGTTCGACGGCGAGTTGCTCGCGCTCGCCGCCGCGAGCCACTCCGGCGAGGATTTCCACCTCAAGGGCGCGCAGCAGATCCTGGCGGCCGCCGATCTGGACGAATCCGCCTTGCAGAACACGCCGGGATGGCCGCTTGACTCGCTGGCTCAGCTCGCCTACATCCGGCGCGGCAACGAGAAGTCCTCGCTGGCCGACAACTGCTCGGGCAAACATGCCGCGATGCTGGTGACGTGCACGCTGAACGGGTGGCCGACCGATACCTATCGCGACCCTGAGCATCCGCTGCAGCGCGCGATCGCGGCGACCCTGGCCGAGTTGGCCGGCGAGGCGGTGACCCACACGGGTGTGGACGGGTGCGGCGCACCGCTGTTCGCATTGACGCTGACCGGCCTGGCCCGAGCGTTCCGCGCGCTGGCGCTGGCCGAGCCCGGCTCGCCGGAGCGCCGAGTGGTCGATGCGATCCAGGTTCATCCCGAGTGGGCGAGTGGGACGACCCGCGACGAGGCCAAACTGATACGTGGGATCCCCGGATTGTTCGGCAAGGCCGGCGCCGAGGGTGTCCACGCGGTGGCCCTGGACGACGGCGGCGCGGTCGCCCTCAAGATCGCGGACGGCCAGGCGCGCGCCCGGCCGGTCGTGATGGCCGCGGCGCTGCGCAGGCTGGGACTCGACTATCCGGTGCTCGAGGAACTCGGCCACGCTCCCGTCCTGGGTCACGGCGAACCTGTGGGAGAGATCCGCGCGGTGATCTAGCCGGACAGCCGCCCATATCTTGTCGAAGACTAAGTGGCGGGCCGACGCGCGGTCACGATGGTTCGCCCTAGCATCGCGATCACCAGAGCGGCAACCCCTAGTGCGATGGTCCGCCATGGCAGTGACGCGGCCAGCAGTAGGCAGGACACGAGGCCGGCCCAGGCCAGCCAGCGCGGCCACCGCCGCTCTTCCGGGCGCAGCCGCAGCGCCGCGGCATTGGTGATGGCGTAGTACAGCAGCACCGAGAACGAGCTGAACGCCAGGACGGCGATCAGGCCGCCGGACAGCACGGCCACCACAACTGCCAGACCGACCACAATCTCAGCGACGTGGGGGATCTTCCGCGTCGGATGTACGGCTGACCACGGGGAAGGCAGGTCGTTCTCGTGGGCCATGGCGAACGCTGTCCGGCTGATCCCGGCGACCAGGGCGAGCAGCGCTGCCAAGGCGGCGATCGCCGCTCCAGCCGTGGTCACGGGTGCAAGCCAGCCCGCCCCGGCCGCCTCCACGACCGCCGTGATCGGGCGGGATGAGTCGGCGGCGCCGCCCGCACCGAGCGCTACGAGCACAGTCCCGCCTACAGCCAGGTACAGCACGAAAACGAGGCCGAGGGCGATAGGGACCGCACGCGGGATCGTTCGCGCGGGATCACGCACCTCCTCTCCGAGCGTGGCGATCCGCGCATAGCCGGCGAACGCGAAGAACAGCAGTGCCGCCGCCGCGAGCACGTCCTGCGCTCCAACGACGGCGCCGAGGCTCTGTCCGGCTCCTTCCTCGCTGCCCGCTAACCCGGCGACGACAGCGGCGGCAAGGACGGCGGTGACGATGGCCACCAGCCAGCGGGTTGTCCGCGCGGTCCGCTCGATTCCCGCCAGGTTGATTCCTGTGACTAGCACGACGGCGGCCACAGCGATCGAGCGGGACTGCTCGGGCCAGAGGTACGTCCCGACGGCGTGAGCCGCCGTAGCGCACGAGGCGATCTTACCGAAGACGAAAGCGTACCCGGCGAGTGCACCCCAGGCATGGCCTAGCCGTTCGCGGCCGTAGACGTACGTCCCGCCCGCCTGTGGATGGACGGCGGCCAGCTGTGCGGACGACGTCGCGTTGCACAGGGCGACGAAGGCGGCGATGGCGAGGCCGGCCAGGAGCCACGAGCCCGCGCGCTCTGCCGCCGGTTGCCATACGACGAACACCCCGGTGCCGATCATCGCGCCCAGCCCGATGATCACGGCGTCACTGGTGCCCAGGCGGCGGGACAGCCTTGACTCTGGCTCGGTCATGGTCCAAGCATGCCGGGCGTCTCTTACTCTGTTCCATGGGCAAGATCTGGCGGGGGCTCGCCATCCTCCTCATCACGACCGGCGCTGTGGCCGTCGGCGTCGCCGCAGCGATCCAGCCCAAGCCGGTGCTCCCGCTGTACGCGGCCGGAGTGACGTACGACCAGGGTGGGCGCCTGATCAACATTCCCTTGGGAGCTTCCGAGGGCTACCTGCCCGGTACCAACGTCCTCGCGGCCGCAGCCGCCGGCTCGGAGCGGCTCATCGCGGAAGACCGCGCCTGGCTGGCGGCCGGAACTGTTCCGGGCGCTGGAACGCCATACGCCGCCATGGTCGAGCGAGCTCTCCTGGACTTGCGTGCCCTCTCGTCTGAGCACGGTGTTCCGATCGCCGCCAACCGGCCGAGCTGGCGGTACGTGTGGCCGCGGGACGCCGCGTTCGCCGTGGCCGCGATGTCTGCCACCGGCCACCACGAAGATGCCGAGACCATCCTGCGGTTCTTGTGGCGGGCCGCGCCGGTGGACGGTATCTGGCACGCGCGCTACCGCCCGGACGGATCAGGCGAGCCGCCCGATGACCGTGAGCCGCAGCTGGACGGTTCCGGCTGGGTCCCGTGGGCTCTGTGGATCTGGAAGGAGTCACATCCCGATCAGCGGCATGCCGAGCTCGTCACGCGCGAGCTCGGCGCCGTTGCCATCAGTTCGGCGAACGCCGTGATGGTCCGGCTCGGCAAGGACGGCTTACCGCACGCTTCGCCGGACTACTGGGAACGCCGGGAATCTCGATTGACCCTCGGCACTGCAGCACTGGCCAGCGTCGGGCTTCGGGCCGCCGCTCAGCTCGCCCCCGTCCTCGAGGTCGATGGGACAGGGTGGCAGCACGCCGCTGCCACCCTCGACAACGCCCTGGAGACAGAGTTCGGTTCAGCTGGGTATCCGCGGACGCTGCCCCACGGTGGCGCGGACGCGGCTATCGCGTTTCTGGGTCCGCCGTTCACGGAGGCCGACGATGCGGTGGAGGACGCAATCCGGTCCGCCGCCACGGTGCTCGCGGTCCCGAACGGAGGACTCCGTCCGGGCGAGTCATGGCGCAAGGACGTCGACGTCGCCTGGACGCCTGCGACCGGATTGGTGGCCCTCGCGCTGGCCGGCATTGGTGATGACCAGGCCGCGAAGAGGCTGCTGACGTGGATGGACGGGCACCGAACCACCGCCGGCGCGTTACCGGAGAAGGTGGATGCGGCCGGTCAGCCGGCGACGGTCGCGCCGCTGGGTCTGGCGGCGGCGCTAGTGATCCTCACAGTCGTCGAACTCGAAGAAGGACTCCCCGTTCTGCCATCCACCGCGGGTGTCGGAGGTCACAACCGCGCGCTTGCAATTGTTAGCAGTCGCTAGCTAGAATAGAGGTATGGCTGGATCGCTTGGTGAGTTTCTGCAGGAGCAGCGGCGACACGCGCAGCTGTCGGTGCGGCAGCTTGCCGAGCGAGCGGGGGTGAGCAACCCGTACATCAGCCAGATCGAGCGAGGCCTGCGCAAGCCCTCGGCCGAGGTGCTGCAGCAGATCGCCAAGGCGCTGCGGATCTCCGCGGAGGCTCTTTACGTCCGCGCCGGCTTGCTCGATCACCAGCAAAGCGACCTCACAGTGGAAGACGCCGTGCTGGCCGATCCGGTCTTGACCGAGCACCACAAGCGCCTGTTGCTCGACCTCTACCGGACCTTCCGTTCCGAATCGACGCCTGAACAGGCAAAAGGGTGATTCAAATGCCGAAGACCACCACAGACCCGAAGCCGCTGTACGCGGTTGCTGGAGTCGCTGACCTTGCCGTTGCCGCTCTGCGTGAGCTGACCGCTCGCCTACCGGTCCTCGCCGAGCGCGCCGAAAACGCTGCCGTCAGCGCCCGGGCCCGGCTAACCGACCGGTTCGGCGAGTTGCCGGCCGAGCTGGAGAAGCTGCGCGCCGAGCTGCCCGCCGACCTGCAGAAGCTTCGCGGGGAGCTGCCGGCGGAGTTCGACAAGCTCCGCACCGAGCTGCCGGCCGGAGTGCAGAAGCTCCGCGAGGAGCTCCCGACGGATGTGCAGAAGCTCCGCGACGAGCTGCCATCCGTTCTGACCGACCTGCAAGCCAGGGCACAGAAGTACTACGGCGAGCTGGCCACTCGGGGTGAGGGTGCAGTCGCACGCTTCCGCCGCGAGCACGCCGACACGATCGAGGCGGTCACCACCAAGGTCGCCGACACTGCCGAGAAGGCGGCCGATGCCGCCGACCAGGTGGCGGAGGATCTGACCGAGGCGACCGCCGGCAAGCCGGCTGCAAAGAGGCCGGCGAAGAAGGCGGCCACCGCGCGGACGCGCAAGCCCACCGCCTCCTGATCGAGCCGATCACAGACCAAGGCCCGGGTGACGATGTCACCCGGGCCCTGGCTGTTAGTGATCACACTTTCATCGCGTAGTCTCGTACTGTGCCGGAGTTGTTTGGACCGTTTCAGGGCCTCGTCAGTTCCCTATTGTGGTTCGGCGCGCTCGGCCTGGCCGTGTTCGGCTTGATCGACGCGCTCCGCGTCCCCACCGACGCGTTTCCCTACGCCGGCAAGCGGACCAAGAACCTCTGGCTCGCCCTGCTGGGCATCGCAGCGGCGGTCCTGCTCGTCGCCGGACCGATGAACATCTTCGGTCTGGCCGCCGTCGTGGCATCGGCGGTCTACCTCGTCGACGTCCGTCCCGCGGTCAAGCAGTACCGTGGCCGCCGCCCCGGCACGAGTGAAGGTCCCTACGGGCCTTGGTGATTGTCACCGGCCACCCCTAGGTTGGTGCTCGTGCGCCACGACTACCACGGCCGGACTCACCGACTCGAGCTCGACGACCAGACACTCCGTACGTGGTCGTGCACCGTCCTGGAAAGTGATCCGGAGCAGGGCATCGTGCTGGACAGGTCTGCGTTCTACCCAGGTGGTGGCGGCCAGCCGCCGGACCACGGGGTACTTGTCTGGGGCGGCGTCCAGACCCACATCGTGGGAGCCCGCCCGCGCGACGACCTATGGCTGATCCCTGACCCCGCAGACCCGCTGCCGCCTGCCGGCACCCAGGTACGCGGCGCTATCGACGACGTCCGGCGCACCATGCTGATGCGTACCCACTCGGGCCTGCACGTGTTGTGCGGCGTGATGTTCCGCGACTACGGCGTTCCGGTCACGGGCGGCAACATGGAGCCCGGCGAGGCGAGGCTGGACTTCGACTTCCCAGAGGTGCCGCCCGGTTTCAAGGACAGGTTGACCGAGGCGCTCAACGCCGAAGTCCAGGCCGACCGGGCGATTGAGGTGCGGGTGCTTCCGCGTGAGGAGGCCTATGCGCTCGGTCCGATCATAAAGACCGCGACCGATCTACTGCCGCCCGAGCTCGAGGTCGTCCGGCTGATCGACGTGACCGGACTGGACCTGCAGGCCGACGGTGGCACGCACGTAGCCTCAACGCGGCAGATCGGCCGGATCGAGGTCACCAAGGTCGAGAACAAGGGCCGGGGCTTTCGCCGGGTTCGGATCCGGCTGCCCTGAATCGTCGGCAGCTCCCAAAGCCAGGAGCCGCTGCCGGGGACCTCGTTCGCGGCGGCGCAAGTATGCCAGCGCGGGCCATGCCGTCGCGCCGACCGCGAGGCCGCTCGCGGCCGCGGCAAGCCACTGCCAGGCTGGGACGAGCGGCGGCGCGGAACTCATCGGTTGCTGCGCTCCGGCGGCCGCAGCGGCGTCACCGTCCCCGGCGGCCGCAGCGGCGTCACTGTCCCCGGCAGGTGCGGCCGCTGCGTTCCCAGACCCGGTGACGTTCCAGCCGCCCTTCTCCAGCAACTCGTCGGACAGCACGCCGAGGCGGTCCAGCACGCCGATTACCGCTTCCGCACCTGCGGCGACGTGCCACTGGCCGTCAGTTTCGTACGGCGCGGGCCATGCATTTGTGGACGTCTTGACCCAGACGTACTTCAGATCGATTCGGACGTAATCGATCCGCCACACCTCTACGTCGTGGATCAGCCAGGTGATGTTGATCGCCGAGCTGCCGGGTCCATGAGCCAGCTGCGCCGGCTGCTCGACAGACATGCTCTCAGCGGGCGCCAGCGCATCGTTAAGAATCTGGTAGTCGGCGTCGTCGTGGTAGAGGGCATTCGCCTCGCCGGTCGCTGGGTTGACGATGATGACGCTGGTGGGCCCGCCGGCGTTCGCGGTGCCACTGCTGATCAGGGCGAACGTCGCGGCGGTGGCCAGGGCTATCAGGACCGAGCGGACGCGAATACGCATGGCGGGCTCCCTCGTTGGTCGGCCGTACACCCTGGGTACACCGCTGCGCGCTAGTCGGTTCCCGTGAGCGAGCGCGCAGTATCGATGGCCGCCGAGCGGTCCAGCCCTTCGATCCGGACGGTGACATCGCCTACGGGCAGGATCAGCGTGGGCCCGGCCGAGCGCGCCGTCTCGATGTACTCTCGGCCGGCCTCGTCCAGGCGGACGACGTGGTGCGGACCGTCGAACCACAGGGCCGTCGTCCTGCCGACATCGACCATTTCAGCGGCCCGCTGCGACTCCTTGAGGAAGGTGGGTTCGACTCCCGAGAACTGCTCGAGCCGGATCACGCCGCCGTCGGAATCGGTCCAGGTCATCG
>DATHUM010000091.1:0-2116 GCA_035462225.1 Jiangellaceae bacterium
ATGCCGTCCATCGCCTGGTTCCCGCTGGCCATTCTGCTGTTCGGGCTCACCGAGCAGGCCATCTTCTTCGTGGTCGTCCTCGGCGCCGCGCCGTCGATCGCCAACGGTGTCATCTCCGGCATCGACGACCTGTCCCCGCAACTGCTCCGTGCCGCCCACATCCTGGGCGCCCGCGGGGTGCGGCTCTACACGTCGATCGTCATGCCGGCGGCCCTGCCGGCATACATGTCCGGTCTGAAACAGGGCTGGGCGTTCGCCTGGCGCAGCCTGATGGCCGGAGAGATTCTCGTCATCATCGGACGGCAGTCCTCGCTCGGTGCCGATCTGCACTATGCCCGCGAATTCAGCAACGCACCGCGCCTGATGGCCATCATGATCGTCATATTGGTGATCGGCATGGCCGTGGACACTATCTTCAACGCCATTGCAGACGGCGTCCGCCGCCGTCGCGGTCTCGGAGCCCAGCGATTGTAGGACGCCGCCCTATGATTGCTCGGGTGCACGTCACCGCCCGAGCCGACTACGCCGTGCGAGCGGTGGTCGAGCTGGCCGCTCGGGCGCCGGCGTCCGCCACCCGGCTTGAACTGGCCGAGGCCCAGGACATTCCCGGCAAGTTCCTGGAAAGCATCCTGGGCGACCTGCGCCGCGCCGGGCTGCTCGAGTCGCACCGCGGCTCGTCGGGCGGCTACCGGCTATCGCGCGACCCGGCCAGGATCCCGCTGGCTGACGTTATCCGCGCGATCGAGGGACCCTTGGCCGCCGTACGTGGCATGCCGCCGGAGGACGCCGCGTACTCGGGCGCCGCACGGCACCTGACGAAGGTCTGGGTGGCGGTCCGCGCAAGCATACGGGAGGTCCTCGAGACCACCACAGTGGCGGACGTCCTAGCCGGCACACTGCCCGAACACGTCCGTGAACTGACTGCGCGCCCGGACTCCTGGGCCCGCCGCTAGACGGCGTCGATCAAGGGCGGAAGTCGCCGGCCGCCACCCGGACTTCTCGCAGCACGTCGAACAACCGCGCCCGGCCGTCGGCGTCCAGCGTGCCGAGGCCGAACTCGGCGTCCATCAGCTCCTTGGTGACCTTGTCGACGATGTCCGCTCCGAGTTCGGTGATGCGCGCCAGCGTCCCGCGACCGTCCCGCGGGTTCGGCTCGCGGACGACGAACCCGGCGGCTTCGAGCCGCTGGATGGTGTTCGTGACGCTGGTCGGGTGAACCATGAGCCGTTCGCCGATCTTTGCCATCGGTACCGCTCCGGTGCGGCTGAAAGTCAGCAGCTCGAGCGCTTCGTACCGGGCGAACGTCACCCCGTACGGCTTGCAGATGCGATCGAACTCGGCCAGCAGCAGCTGCTGCACCCGCATGACGGAAGTGGCCGCCGCCATGGCACCGGCGGGCCCGAACCGGTCGCGCCAGATGGACGCGGCGCGTTCGATCGGGTCGAATGCCAGGTCGAGGGGGTCAGTCACGCAGCAAATCTATCGATAGCGGCGAGCGCTCACCGGCCGGGGCTTGCGCGGATGCTGCGCCCGCGGAACGGTGCTCTCCGACGGCTCGGTACCGGACTCCTCGTCGCCCAGCAGTCCCATCATCCGGCGGCGCCGCCGGTGGATCGCGATCGCACGTTCTGATGCGCGTGGGATCAGCTTTATCTCGCGGAGCCCCTGTTCCTGGGCCGCATTCTCGAGCACCAGGTTGCCCGAGCCGACCAGCCGCAGGTACCACGGCCGATCGACGGTGATGTCGAGCACCCTGACGATCTCCATCTCGGCTTCCTTCAGGGAAAAGACCCCCCAGACCCGGAAGACCCGCGAGTCGGTGATCACGAACCGGTCCCGGGCCACCTCGATGATCTTGTAGAAGCTGTAACCCAGGATGCCGACGACAACCGCTATCGCGAACCACGCCGTCGACACCGGGGCCCGGGGCAGCCAGATGATGCCCACGACCAGGCCTGCGACGCCGATCAGAACGGGCACGACATAGGCGATCCAGCTGTGCAGCGCGATCGAGAGCACCTCTTCGCCAGCGATCAGCTTCCGGGCGACCATCCGCCGGCCGAAGATCGCGGTAGCCCAGCGGAAGAACATCCGCACGATGCCGTCCTCGGCGATG
>DATHUM010000092.1:0-5212 GCA_035462225.1 Jiangellaceae bacterium
CGCCACGCGGCGGTCGACCCGGCGGCAAGTGCGACCAGCGCCAAGGCGGCTGCCGCTGCCGGCAAGGCGCCCCGAGCGATGTCGGCGACCACGTCCGTGCCGTACCGTCCCGGTGGGCAGATGAACGGCATCATGGCTCCCGCCGCGGCGGCGCCTAGCGTGACGCCCAGCAGCACCGGAAGCGCGGCCTCGAGGCCCGCCAATGCGGCGACCGACCGCGGCTTGATGCCCAGCCCGGTCATCAACTCGCCTTCGACTCGGCGGCTGCGCTGTAGCAGCACCGACGCCATCGCTACCGACACGAGGCCGAGCCCGACGCCCGCCCAGGCGGTTTGGCCGGCCTGGCGAGCGGTCAGCCGCGCGGTGTCGGCCGCCCGTTCCACGATGTCGGGAATCCCGGAGCCGACCGCCATCCTGACCGGCGTGGGCAACACCTCGGCGGTGGCCCGTGCCACGTCGGTGCCCTGTTGCGCGGCCGCTGACGTCAGCTCGAGCACAGCAGCGGCCGCCGCACCGGCCTGCTCGGGTGTCGGATTCTGGACCAGCACCTGGTCGGCCAGCCACATCGGCCGCATCTCGATCGCCAGCGCGAGGCTGTCGAACGTGTCACGGTCGGCGACCAACAGCGGCAAACCCTGCCCGGGTCGCGCCGGGTCGGCGGGCAGGTCTCCCCGCCCCGTGACCCACGTATCCCGATCCCCTGTCGCGGGCAGCCTGGAGAGCTCAGCCGTGGGGTAGATGCCGGCGATCTGCGTGCTGGCGCGCGTCAGCTCGTCAGCACCGCCGGGGAAATCGAGGCCGACCTGGACCGCATCGCCGATCGTCACACCCAACCGCCCGGCCAGGTCCTCCGGAATCCACAGGCCGGCATCGCGATGCTCGGGAAACGCCGCTTCGAGTGCTTCGATTGCCCCGTCCCTGTAGTGCAGTGCGGCATTGGTGAGCTGACCGTTGGCTTCGATCACCGGGCGCGGCCTTCGAGAATCCGCGGCCCCGGCCAGAGTCACCGCTGTCACCGTCGGCGAGCTCAGACCGGGCAGCCGGTCGAGGATGCCGCGGAGCGCGGCGTCGGCATCTGCCGGTACAACACCATTGACCGACGAACGGACCACTGGAGCCTGGTCGGCCACCACACGTTGCGACGCCGCGTCGACCTCCTCCTGCAGCGCAGCGTCGGCGGCCAGCCGCTCGAGCAACGGAACGGCCACCCAGGCCGCAGTCAGCAGCGCGGACGTGAGGACGAGCAGAGCCAGCCATGCCGGGCTACGAAACAGGCGGAGCGGAGCGGCTCGCCACAGCGGTCCCGGACTCATCACGCAGGCAGGCTATTGGCTGATCGCAGACATCGGAAGCGCCGGCCCGGCGGTGGCGCGCGAGGCTTTGCAATGCACACGTATAGGCACGCCGGGCGGCCCCGGCCAGGTTGCGTGTACTCGTCGGAATGCGTTTACCTCCCGAGGGAATTCGTTCCTCCCTGATCAATCCGTCGCTGATCTTGCGGGTTTCGGGGTACGGCCGGCGATTCGATCAGGAAGGAACGATTTCCCTCGGGAGATCACTCAGTGACTGGCCCGTTGTGTCCGTGATGTCGGTATCGGCGTGCCGGATAATCGACAGCCGGTGGGCTCGAGCACGCGAGCCGGTCACATCGCCAGCCAGTTCTAGGCGGCCACGGGCAGGCTGACTGAGCGGCCCACGTGACGCAGCTGCCGGCCCCGGCCAGGCCCATGGCTGACCATACCTGCGAACCTCGCGCAGGCGGCTCAGGACATCTCGCCCGCTTCGAGCATGCTGATCGTCCTGTCCAGCAGCAGAGTCCTGCTTTCCGGCGTCTTGGCCTTGAGCAGCCGCAAGATGACCTGATAGCGATCGGTCTTACCCAGCTGTTCGAAGTAGGACCTCGCCTTGGGGTTCTGCTCGAGCGCTTCGGCCAGATCAGCAGGCACCGTGGCGTTCTTCTGCGACTCATAGGCGCCCGCCCACCGGCCGTCGGCCTTGGCCGCCTCGACCTGGGCAAGGCCCGGTGGCCGCATGCGGCCCGCAGCGATCAACGACTCGACCTTGGCGACGTTCACCTTCGACCAGTGGCCGTTCGGCCGGCGGGGCGAATAGCGCTGGAGGTAGTAGTCCGCGTCGTGGGGCCGGCGGATGCTGTCGATCCACCCGTAACAGAGCGCGACATCGAGCGCGTCAGTTATCGATACCGTCGCCCGGCCGGAGTGCTTCTTGGCGATCTTGAGCCATACGCCGGTGCTGCCATCGTGGTTCGCGGCCAGCCAGGCCTCCCACTCGGCGGCATCCCCGCAATCGATGATCTTCTCGTCGTCCGACACTCGCATCAGCGGAGGCTATCGGTTCGATCCGACAGGCTTCGCCCATCCAAGGCACAGATGTGAAGGCTGGGCCAAGCGCGTAAGGTGCGGAGCCATGCCCGCGTCCCTTCGCCGCAAGATCATGTATGCCGCTGCCACCAACGACCGTCTCGAGTCGGTGGCACGCGCGGTCCCGCCGCTCGAGCGCAGGGCCTATCAAGCCGCGAAGCGTTACGTCGCCGGGGCGTCCCTGGACGAGGCCATGCTCACCGTCCAGCGACTGCACCGAGCCGGCTTCGGAGTCAGCCTTGACCTGTTCGGCGAGGGGAATCGCGACGAGGCGGCCATCGAGCAGATCCTCGCGAGTTACCGCGACGCCGCGGCTCGGCTCGGGTCGATGGGGGTTGATGCCCATCTCGAGATCGTGCCGTCCCACCTCGGCCTCGACCTGGGAGTCGACCGATGCCGGCGGTACGTCGACGAACTGGTCGACCTACTGCCGCCCGGCGCGAAACTCGAGATCAGCGCCGAGGAGAGCTGGCGCACACCCAAGATCATGGACTTGACGCTCGCCCTGGCCAAGGACGGCGCCCCGGTCGTCGCCACTGTGCAGGCCAACCTTCGGCGCAGCGAATCCGACACGGAAAACCTCGTGGCCGCCGGAGTCCCCATACGGCTCGTCAAGGGCGCCTATCTCGAAGCCCCTAAGGTCGCCCACCGTTGGGGGGACGAGACCGACCTGGCCTATGTCCGTCTCGCGCATGTGGTGCACGAAAGCGGTCGGCTGATCCTGGCCACGCATGACCCGATCCTGCGTGAGGCACTCCTAAGCACCATGGACGGCCTGGCCATCGAGATGCTGCTCGGTGTCCGCGAAGACGACGCGGCCGCGCTCGTGCGGCGGGGCGTTCCGGTACGGATCTACGCGCCGTACGGCGAGCAGTGGTACCGGTACTGGATGCGACGTGTCGCCGAAGCGCAAGGTCACTAGACGACGGGCAGGGGCCCGGCAAATCTGTGGTGGTGTGCGCCGCGACCACGGATACTGGCCGCCATGCCCCCCGAACGCGCGTCACTCGTAGCGATCGCCTGTGACGAGTCGGGCTCTGAAGGCGAGAAGCTCGTCGGTGGCAACACCGAGGTGTTCGCGCACGCCAGCGTGGCGATCGAACTGGACGAGGCCAGCGCCTGTGTTGCGGAGCTACGCCGGCGCATCAGGTCGCCCGCGGTCGAGTACAAGGCGAACCACCTGTTGCGCGAGAAGAATCGGGCCGCTCTCGTCTGGATACTCGGCCCATCGGGCCCGATTCACCGGCGGGCGCGCGTGTATCTCGTCGAGAAGGCCCATTTCCTCGTCCGGGCCATCTTCGACCATGCGGCACCCGGCAACTCCACCGAAACCTCGTCTGAGCTCGCGCACGCGTTGTGCCAGGACGCACCCGTCCTGGTAGGGCGGGCCGATTGGCATGCATTCCTCGAGTGGTCGAACCAGCTGCTGTGGGCGCGCAACGGGGACGTCCCACGACCCACCGTCGCCGCCTACTACGAGTTGCTCGACCGGATGCGGCGGTCCACCGCGGGCCGTCCTGCTGCCGCAGTCGTCGAGGTGATCTGGACTAACCGAGGTCTGATCACCGCGGCCGCGGAGGAACGAACCGCGAGGAGCTCTACCCTTGATCCACTCCTCGCCGCTCTTGGACGCGCGGTTCAGGTCTGGGCGGAGGGCGGACGCACCGTTGCGATCGTTCACGACGAGCACTCGATGATCACAGCTGGCCTGATCGTCGAGCTCGAGAAGGCATGGCCGGCACTGGCCGGCGTCCGGCTCGTCGATTCCATGGACGACCCCCGCGTGCAGGTCGCCGACTTCCTCGCCGGCGTAGCAAGGCGCATCGCCGAGGATGCCTTGACCGGTAACGGTGACGCAGAGCTCACGACCCTGTTGCGCCCATATGTCGACCCGGCGTCGATCTGGGGCGACGCCAGCAGCTGGACGGCGTTAGAGCCGCGGGATCACGCCTCGTAGCAGGTCGCGGACCCGGCCGACGTTCAGCTCGAACATGGCGAAGACCTGCTCCTGAGTGACCGGCTCGATGCCCGGCTCGATGCCCGGCTCGTCGGCCAGGCCGGTGTCGTAGTCGGTCACAAGCGCGACTCCGGCGAACGGAAGACCCGCCTCGCGGGCGAGCTGCGCCTCAGGGCACTGCGTCATGTTGATCAGGTGCCAACCTGCGTCACGGAACGACGCCGACTCGGCACGGGTCGAGAACCGCGGACCGTTCACCACGACGACGGTGCCTCCGTCGTGGACGGCAATGCCCTGATCGCGGGCGACGTCGACCAACTGAGCGCGCAGACCCGCGTCGTACGGGTCAGCGAACACAGCGTGCTGGGGGCCGCTCGTGGCAAAGGTGTCGTAGAAGGTCGACTCACGCCCCGACGTCCGGTCGACGAGTTGGTCGACGACGACGAAGTCGCCGGGCGTGATCTCGCGCCTCAGCGATCCCGCGGCGAACGGTGCGAGCAGCGCGCGGACGCCGAGGCGGCGCATCGCGTCGACGTTCGCCCGGTAGTTGATCCGGTGTGGTGGGAATTCGTGGTGCACGCCGTGGCGTGGCAGGAACGCGACCCGCTTGCCGCCGGCCGAACCGATCGTGATCGGCGCCGATGGTCGCCCCCAAGGCGAGTCCAGCTCCACGGTTTCGACCTCGTCGAGAAAGGCATAGAAGCCCGACCCACCGAACACGCCGACGTCGGCGGCGCTCACCTCAGGGACCGTCACGTCCGACCGCTACCAGCGGTGGTGGACGTGGGGACGGATCAGGCGGTCGTACACGTCGCGGACGCCGGCGCGTTGGTCGGCACTCAACGGGGCCAGGTCCGCGGCCGCCGCGTTGGCG
>DATHUM010000093.1:0-12386 GCA_035462225.1 Jiangellaceae bacterium
CGGCCGGTGGCGCGTTCACCCAGATCCTGCTGGATCACGGCTACGGCGCCGCAGGGGTCGCCCTCAATTCCGCCCCGTCCGAGGGCGTGCGCGTGGTGCCGCTCTCTCAGGTGAAATCCACGTTGCCGGTGCTGAAGAGCCCGGCCAACCGGCACAAGGCCGTAGGGCTGACCCCCGAGCAGTGGCGGTACGCGTTCACCAACACGTTCACCGAGGATGAGTCGCAAGCCCTGTACGACCGATACCACATCCCCGCCAACGGCGGCATCCTGTGGGGCGGCGTGCTGGCCAATTTCCAGCCAGGACCGCAGGAGACGTGGGTCGACTACCACAACGACAATCGGGCGCCGCTGCTGTTCGTCTCCGGCAGTGAGGACCACATCATGCCGCCGGCCGTCCAGCAGTCGAATCTGAAGCACTACAAGTCCGACGCGGTGACAGAGATCCGCGAGTACCAGGGACTTGCACATCTACTGCCGGCCCAGAAGGGCTGGGAGCAGATCGCCGACGATGTTCTGGCCTGGGCAGTGGACCACGCCCGTTGATCATCACCCACGTCGGCGGGCCGACCGTCCTTATCGAGTTCGATGGGTGGCGCCTGCTCACCGACCCGACTTTCGACCCGGCCGGAGGACACTACGACTTCGGCTGGGGGACATCGTCGGACAAAGTGGCCGGACCCGCGATCGCCCCGTCACAACTGCCACCGATCGACGCGGTGCTGCTGACCCACGATCACCACGGCGACAATCTCGACACTGCCGGGCGGGCGCTGCTGCCGTCCGTCGGGACAGTGATCACGACTGTGAACGGTGCGCGCCGGCTGCAGCTCGCGAGCGGTCGCGGCCTCGCCGCCGGCGACACGACGCGGCTAACGGCGCCGGACAAACCTGCGATCGAGGTAACCGCGACGCCGGCGCGCCACGGGCCGCCACTGTTTCGGCGCTTCGTCGGTGATGTCGTGGGGTTCGCACTGCGCCGACAAGACAGTGACCGCGTCCTGTTGTGGATCACCGGCGACACGGTGCTGCACCGCCCGCTGCGAAGGATGGCGGCCACGTTGTCCGTCGACGTCGCACTCGTACACGTCGGCGGCGTGCAGTTTCCCGTCACCGGGCCGGTGCGGTACACGATGACCGGCCGCAAGGCAGTCGAGCTGATCGACATTGCGCGCCCACGGGTGGCCTTCCCGGTTCACTACGAGGGATGGACCCACTTCAAGGCGCGGCGGGATTCTGTCGAGAGGGCGCTCGCCGCGACGCCGGAGGATGTCCGTCGGCGGGTCAGCTGGCTACCGATTGGATCACCACGCCTCGTCGACCAGTACACGCGGAGGAACGGATCGGAGATGTCCATGAAGCCGCCGGCCATTCGCCGTGCTCGCCGCGTGTGACGATTGGCTGGTGGACGACGAGCGGCGCCGGCGGGCTGACGCGATCGCCGGGAAGGCGGGTGCGCTCGATCGGCAGCGCGAAGCTGAGACCCGCCACGCCCGCCAACTCATCGACGAGTTCGTCGTGACGATGAACGAGCGCGGGGTGCCCCCGGCCCGGCTACGGGCTCGCGTTCCAGGACGCCGCACGACCTACCGGACCGGGCGCACCGGCTGGTACGTCCGGCAGAACCGGTCGCTCGCCATTGGGACGGACGGTGAGTTCTACGTCCTCGACGTGCCGGCCAGCGTGAAGTCGCGGATGTTCGGAGCGATGGTCGAGCCGTCCGATCCGCCGCTCGTGGTCGGCCGCGGAGCCAGGGATGGCGAGTCGATCGACCTGGCTGAACTCCTCCGCCGCGCGCTCCCGCAGGATTGATCAGTGTCATTCGATCACGTTCGGCAGGCGGCCCGACTTACCTACATGCACGCGGCCATGTAGGTAAGTCGCACCGCCTGCCGAACGTGATCGAACGGAAGTCACTCTTCGGCGGTCTTGAGGATCGTGGTCAGCCGATCGGCGGCAGCAAGGACGGCTGGTGCGTGCATCCGGCCGGGCTGGCGGGTGAGCCGCTCGATCGGGCCGGATACCGACACCGCTGCGACAACCCGACCGCTCGACGAGCGCACCGGCGCAGATACCGACGCGACACCCGGTTCACGTTCGCCCACGCTCTGCGCCCAGCCGCGCCTCCGGACGGCGGCGAGCATCGTGGCGGTGAATCGCGCGCCCTGCAACCCGCGGTGCATCCGTTCCGGCTCCTCCCAGGCGAGCAGCACCTGGGCGGCCGAACCGGCGAGCATCGTCAGCGTCGCGCCCACCGGAATCGTGTCGCGCAACCCGCTCGGCCGCTCAGCCGCTGCCACGCAGATCCGCAGATCGCCCTGACGCCGGAACAGCTGAGTGCTCTCGCCGGTCAGCTCGCGCAGCCGAGCGAGAATGGGCCCGGCTGCGGCCAGTAGCCGATCCTCACCGGCGGCTGTGGCAAGCTCGTTGAGGCGCGGGCCGAGCACGAACCGGCCGTGCATGTCGCGGGCCACCATCCGGTGGTGCTCGAGGGCGACGGCGAGGCGGTGAGCCGTCGGCCGAGCCAGGCCGGTGGAGGCGACGAGATTGGCGAGCGTGGCCGGACCCGCTTCGAGGGCGGACAGGACGAGGGCGGCCTTATCGAGGACACCGACTCCGCTAGACTTGTCCATGGAGCGATACTTTCATCTCATGATGTGAGATTGCAACTCGCGCCGAACTCTACCGGCGAGGAACATGGCTCGCCTGTCGTTGCAGTTTTCTTGGGGAGGATCCACATCATGGGCAAGACCCTGGCCGAAAAGGTCTGGGACGCGCACGTCGTCCGCCGCGCCGAGGGTGAACCGGACCTCCTCTATATCGATCTCCATCTGGTACACGAAGTCACGAGTCCGCAGGCCTTTGACGGGTTGCGGCTGGCCGGACGTCCAGTCCGCCGCCCGGACCTAACCCTGGCGACCGAGGACCACAACGTGCCCACGATCGGAATCGAGCTGCCGATCGCCGATCCCGTCTCGCGCACCCAGGTCGACACGCTGCGCCGCAACTGTGCGGAGTTCGGGATCCGACTGTTCCCGATGGGTGACGCCGAGCAGGGGATCGTGCACATCATCGGCCCGCAGCTGGGGTTGACTCAACCGGGCTTGACGATCGTCTGCGGCGACTCGCACACGTCAACCCACGGCGCGTTCGGGGCGCTGGCCTTCGGCATCGGAACCAGCGAGGTCGAGCACGTTCTCGCCACCCAGACGCTTCCGCTGCGCCCCTTCAAAACCATGGCCATCACCGTCGAGGGGGAGCTACGGCCAGGTGTGACGGCCAAGGACGTGATTCTCGCGGTGATCGCCGACATAGGCACCGGTGGCGGGCAGGGTTACGTCATCGAGTACCGCGGCTCGGCCATCGAGGCGCTGTCCATGGAAGCGCGGATGACGATCTGCAACATGTCGATCGAGGCCGGCGCGCGCGCCGGAATGATCGCTCCCGACGAGACGACGTTCGCCTACCTCAAGGACCGACCGCACGCGCCACAGGGGCCGGACTGGGACGCGGCCCTCGAGGAATGGCGCGAGCTGCGTACGGACGCCGACGCTACCTTCGATGCCGAGGTCGTCCTGCAGGCAGAGCAGATCGAACCGTTCGTCACCTGGGGCACCAACCCAGGCCAAGGGCTGCCGTTGTCGGCCTCCGTCCCTGATCCCGAATCGTTCGGGACGGCGGCCGAACGCAACACCGCTGCGCGGGCATTGGAGTACATGGATCTGTCACCGGGGATGCCGCTGCGCTCGATCGCCGTCGACACCGTGTTCCTCGGCTCCTGTACGAATGGCCGGATCGAGGACCTGCGCGCCGCTGCGTCCGTACTGAAGGGACACAAGGTGGCCGACGGCGTCCGGATGCTCGTCGTGCCCGGTTCGATGCGAGTCAGGAAGCAGGCCGAGGCAGAGGGCCTGCACGAGGTGTTCCTCGAGGCCGGAGCCGAGTGGCGGTCGGCCGGTTGCTCCATGTGCCTCGGCATGAATCCCGATCAACTGGCACCCGGGGAGCGCAGCGCGTCAACCTCCAACCGCAACTTCGAGGGACGGCAAGGCCGGGGCGGGCGTACCCACCTGGTCTCTCCACTCGTCGCCGCCGCGACCGCCGTGCGGGGGACGTTGTCCTCACCTGAAGACCTGCCCGAGCTGGTGGAGGCCTGATCGCCATGGAGAAGTTCACCGTACATACCGGTGTGGGTGTTCCACTGCGCCGCAGCGACGTCGACACCGACCAGATCATCCCGGCCGTCTACCTCAAGCGGGTGACCCGCACCGGCTTCGAAGACGGCTTGTTCGCGGAGTGGCGATCGGACGAGACGTTCGTGCTGAATCACCCGGAGTTCCGCTCCGGATCCGTTCTGGTGGCCGGCCCCGATTTCGGTACCGGATCGTCGCGCGAGCACGCGGTCTGGGCGCTGAAGGACTACGGGTTCCGGGCGGTGCTGTCGTCCCGGTTCGCGGACATCTTCCGCGGCAACTCTGGCAAGCAGGGTCTGTTGACCGGCCAGCTGGCGCAGGACGACATCGAACTGATCTGGAAGGTGCTCGAGAACGAACCGGGCACCGAAGTGACGGTAGACCTGGTCGCGCGCGAGGTGCGGTGCGCCGACGTCGTCGCGCCGATGCAGGTGGACGACTACACCAGGTGGCGGCTGATGGAGGGGCTGGATGACATCAGCCTGACGCTGCGACACGTGGCGACCATCGACGAGTTCGAACGCCGCCGGCCGTCGCACAAACCCGTCACCGTTTGACCACGCAGGCCTGCGGGCTCCCGTCCCATCACGCCGCCCGGCTTCCGTTCGATCACGTTCGGCAGGCGGCCCCCTTACCTACATGCATGCGTGCATGTTGGTACGCGGCCAACTCTGGTGGGCGGCCCAGCCGGGGCGGCTTTTGAACATTGAGATCCGCTTTCCTGTTGTGCGCGGCTCTGCGAGTCCCTAGCGTGCATAGCGGGACGTCGCTACGACTTTGGGGGAGCGATGAACAGGAAAGAGCTCATCGACGAGCTCGCGAAGCGGTTCGAAGGCAACCGGCAGGTCGCCACCCATGCATTGGACTCGGTGGTCGACGTCATCACCCGCAGCATGGCCACCGGCGAGAAGGTCGTCATCAGGGGCTTCGGAGCATTCGAGCGTACGGTTCGCGGCGCCGGTGAGAAGGTGCCGGAGTTTCGGCCCGGCAAGGAGTTGTCCGAGGTCGTGAGCGGTGCGCGCACGATGCGCGGGCGTGTGACGGAGTCACTGGCTGTCGTGCCTGCGAAGGCCGCCGAGACGCTGCGGGCTGCCGCAGCGCGGGCACGCTCGCTCGCCGAGCCTGCTCCTTCGCCGGCCGAACGGGCCAAGCAGCCCGCGAAAGCACCGGCCAGGCGGGCCGCCACCACGAGTGCAGTGGCGAAGCGGGCGCCGGGGAAGAAGGCGGTGGCCAAGCGAGCAACCGCCAGCAAGGAAGCCGCGAGGAGGCGACCGGCGAAGAAGACGGTGGCCAGGACAGCTCCTCCGGCTACGGCTGCGAAGAAGTCGGCTCCCGCCAAGGCGACGACGGCCAGCAAGGCCGCGCCGGCCAGGAAGACTGCGGCGAAGAAGTCCACGGCGAAGAAGTCCACGGCGAAGAAGTCCACGGCGAAGAAGTCCACGGCCAAGAAGTCGGCGCCGACGAAGTCCACGGCCAAGAAGACCACGCCGACGAAGTCCACGGCCAAGAAGACCGCGCCGACGAAGAAAGCCACTGCCAAGAAGACCACTGCGACGAAGACGGCTGAGATGACCGCGCCGGCGAAGGCGGCGGATACTCCTGCAACGATGGCCAGCCCACCTGCGACGGAACCGGCGACAACGGCCGCGGCCAAGAGAGTTGGTCCGGGGCCGGAAGCGTCGTAAGCGAACACCGCCGCGATCAAGCGGTCTGGGAGGACGAAAGCGGTAGGCGGATCACGAAGCGAGCGCCTGAATCTGATGGATCGACGGCGATCGTGCCTTCGTGCTGGGTGACGATTTTGCGCGTGATAGCCAGGCCGAGACCGGCCCCGCCGCGTTGCCGATCACGCGCTTGATCGATACGGGCGAAGCGCTCGAAGATCCGGGTGATCTGTTCGGACGGGATGCCGGGCCCGTCGTCGGCCACGCTCAGGACGGCCCGGTCGTCGGACTCTGACAGTGCGATGGAAACCGTGGACGCGGCATGTCGCTCGGCATTGTCGAGAACGTTGCGGACGGCCCGCCGCAACAACTCCGCGTCCCCTGTGACTTGGGCTCCCGACACTCGGCTCGAATCGACGGCCACCCGGTCACGGCTTCGCAGCGCCTTCGCCTCGCCCAGCACTATCTCGTCGAGATCGACGACATCATGTCGCAGTTCTGCCTTTTCGTCGTCACGGCGAGCGAGGAAGAGCAGCTCATCCACAAGCCGCTGCAGCCTCATGGTGTCTTCGAGAACGCTGCGTTGGGTTGCCAGCAGATCCGCTCGCTCCGGGTGAGCGAGATCAACTTCCAATTCGGAGCGGATGCTCGTGAGCGGGCTGCGCAGTTCGTGCGACGCATCGGCGACGAACTGCTCCAGCCGGCTGTGCGCAGCCTCGACGGTTCGAAGGGCCCGGCCGACTACGGTCCACAGAATGCCGGCGACCACGGCAAGAACTACCAGGAGGGTAACGGCGAGCGTCGTGATCAGCGTGGCCACGGCTTCCTCGACGTCGTCGAGAGCAGCGGCGACGTGGAGCACATAGCCGACCCCAGCCACCTCGAAGCGTCGGGAGAAGAGGCGGAACTCGCCGTCGTCGATGGCCAGCTCGTCGACGGTTGTCAGCCGCTCCTCGTCGCCTGTCGGCGGTGGCGCGGCGATGATCGGCAACCCCGCGGCGTTCTCGCTGGCAGCGACCACAGAGCTGGCACTGACCAGCTGGGCCAACGCATCGTCATCACCGACGGCAAGCGTGGCAGGCGTCGATCCACGGGTTACGAGCGCAATGATGTCGTCGGCGCGCCGCGCCAGGCGGTCATCGAGGTTGCCGGTCAGCGCGTCGCGCTGTGCCAGCACTGCCAACGTTGCAGCGATTCCCAGAACCACCGCCACGACCACGATGGCGAGACCAGTGACTCGCAACTGGGTGGCCTGTAGGAGATGCCGCATGCCACACCGCCTCAGGCTGGGGACAATCGGTAGCCGGCACCGCGGACCGTCTCGATGCTCCGACGGCCGAAGGGTTCGTCAATCTTGCGGCGAAGATGACGGATGTAGACCTCGACGATGTTCGCGTCGCCGGCGAAGTCGTCGTCCCAAACGCCGCCGAGGAGCTCTCGTTTGGGAATCACCTGCCCCGCGTGGCGGACCAGGTACTCGAGCACCGCGAATTCGCGAGCTGTCAGCGTGATCTCCGAGTTGCCCCGCCAGCAACGCCGCCGGACGGGATCGACGTGCAGGTCGCCCACGTCCACCGGTGCCGGTACGCGCCGGCTCGAGCGACGGGCGAGCGCCCGGATCCTAGCGATCAGCACTACAAAGGAGAACGGCTTGGTGAGGTAATCGTCCGCGCCCGTGTCGAGTCCCTCGGCTTCATCAAGCTCGCCGTCTTTCGCGGTGAGCATCAAGACCGGCGTCCAGTCACCAGCCGCACGCAACTCGGCGCACAGTACGTAGCCGTTCTTGCCAGGCAGCATGACGTCGAGGACGATCACGTCATAGTCGTTCTCAGTGGCCATCCACGCGCCGTCGATGCCGTCGCGGGCGACATCAACCGCAATGCCCTCGGCCCGCAGTCCACGGCCGACGGCCGCCGCGACCTTGGCGTCGTCCTCCACTATCAGGACGCGCATCCGATCGACCTCTCAATCAGTCGTGCTCCTGCCGATCGTTGCCGCTGTGAGCTGAACAGCAGCTGAACGTCCATCGCCGTGCGTTCAGCGGGGGTTCAGCCCGCGAGCGGCATCATCGAAACTGAGCTGAGGAGGTTCCGATGAAGCACAGGACGAAGTATCTCATCGCTGGTCTCGCCGTCGTTGGAGTCGTGGGGGCAGGAGCCGGGATCGGGGTGGCAGCCACCAGTGATGACGACGAAGCCGAGCGATCGATCACGGGAGTCGAGCTCGAGCAAGCCAGTGACGCGGCCCTCGAGCACACCGGCGGTGGACGTGTGACCGACACCGAGATCGGTGACGAGGAGAGCCTTTACGAGGTAGAGGTAACACTCAGTAACGGCACGCAGGTCGATGTCCAGCTCGACGAGAACTTCACCGTGGTGGGGGTCGAGGACGATGACCCGCCGGATGACGACTAAGACCCGATCCGGTGCGCAGGTTTGCGCCGTCGTGCGGGCGGTCGTGTCGTGTGGTGGCTCGGACACTGCTGGGCTCCGCCAGGTCGGGTCGATGGACCCTGACGACGTCAGTCCGGCAATGTCGCCAGAGTCAGAAACGTGACTCGGCGGTCGGCTCCTGATCCCTCGACCGAAATGCGAACCCGCTGGCCCACCCGAGCCAGCCGCATGCTGCCGGCGTCGAAGGCGGCCGTGTCGTAAGGCAGCAGCGTCCCGTCGTCCAGCAGCACGGAGCCGGACCGTGTCTGCGGGTCGAAGTCGTAGATGCTCGCCTGCATGCCGCCGAGCGTACATCGACGGCATGCAGGCGGGTCGCGATTGACTCAGAGGTCTGCGACGACCGCCTTGGTTCGCGGCCCCACTCCGAGGCGAAGGGCATCCCACAGATCGACTTCGGTATCGACGTCGCGCCGGACCGACGCGATGCCTTCGAGCATCAGCTCGACCGCCCCTGCTGCCCGATGCGCGGCCCGCGACCGGCCACCGAAGCGTGGTGAGAACGGCATTCCGGGTAGCGCCCCGTAGAGGGTCGTACCCAACCCGGCCTGATCGCCGACGAACGAGACGGAATGCTCTGCTGCGGCAGTCAGCGCGAGTGACAGTTCGTCCGGGCGAAGAGCCGGCAGGTCGGCCGACAACGCCGCTACGGCGAGGTCGGGCCGGCGGGCGCGCGCTTGCTCGGCGCCGTGCCGCAGCGCTGCGTTGAGCCCGGCATCAGGAGCGTCAGCGATCACACCGGCGCCGAGCCGGCGGGCTTCCTCACCGAACGTGGAGTCATCGGTGACCGCGACGACCAGGTCGACCGTGGGGCAGGCCAGAGCGGCGGCGACCGTATCGGCGGCGAACGCTCGCGCCAACGCAGGACGGAACTCACCGACGGCTTCGGACAGCCGGGTCTTGGCGATCTCCGGACGCTTGACAGGGATGATGATCGACCAGTTCATTTGCCTCTATCGTGTCAGCCCACCAATGCGTAGGGCACGATGCGGGTAGTACTACGCCACGCGGCCCAAAACCGAGGAGGACACGTGAGCGGACCCAAGCAGCGGCTGGGCTTCTGGTACCGGGTCGTCGCGGGCATCATCAGGCCGATCTTGGTGCTGTTCACCAGGCACGACTGGCACGGCACCGAGAACCTGCCTCCCGTCGGCACGGGCGTAGTCATCTCACCGAACCATGTGTCGTACGCCGATCCGCTGACCTTCGCGCACTTCCTGTGGGACAACGGCCGTGCACCGCGGTTCCTGGCCAAGGAGAGCGTCTTCCGAATTCCCGTCATCGGACGGATCATCGCAGCGTGCGGGCAGATTCCGGTGTACCGCGAGTCACGCGACGCGGCCAAGGCGTTCACCGAAGCCGTAACGGCGGTCGAGCAGGGTGAGTGCGTTGCGATCTATCCGGAGGGGACGATCACCCGTGACCCGGGCTTGTGGCCCATGGTCGGCAAGACGGGAGCCGCGAGGGTAGCACTGGAGACCGGCTGTGACGTCATTCCGGTCGCTCAGTGGGGCCCGCACGAACTGCTCCCGCCATACAGCAAGAAGCCACGCCTGTTCCCTCGCAAGATCATGCGAGTAACGGCGGGCCCGCCGGTGGATTTGGACGATTTCAAGGGCCGGCCCATCACCGCAGAGCTTGTACAGGAGGCGACTGAGCGCATCATGGAGGCGATCACCTCCGAGCTGGCGAAGATCCGCGGCGAGTCGCCCCCCGACACCCGGTTCGATCCACGGCGCTCGGGCGTCCCGCCGACCGGCAATCCAGGTCGTGGAGGGGATGCGCGATGAAGGTGGCCACGTTCGGTGCAGGTTCGTGGGGAACGGCATGCTCGATGGTGCTAGCCGACGCCGGATGTGACGTGACAATCTGGGCGCGCCGCGAGGAGCTGTGCGAGGCGATCAACAAGACGAGAACAAACCACGACTACCTGCCCGGCGTCGAACTCCCGGCCAGCCTGCGCGCCACAAACGACCCCGTGCAGGCTACCGATGGGGCGGAAGTCGTGGTGCTGGCCGTGCCCTCGCAGACGCTGCGCCAGAACCTCACCGGCTGGCGTTCCGTGCTGCCGCCGGACGCCATGCTGGTCAGCCTGATGAAGGGCATCGAAATCGGCACCGCGAAGCGGATGAGTGAGGTCATCACCGAAGTAGCGGGCGTCGAGGCGGATCGGGTGGCCGTCCTGTCCGGCCCCAATCTCGCCCGTGAGATCGCCCAACGCCAGCCGGCGGCCAGCGTGATCGCCTGCGTAGACGAGGCGGCCGCCGCCCGGCTGCAGAAGTCGTTCCACACCCCCTACTTCCGTCCGTACACGAACCCCGATGTTGTAGGCACCGAACTCGGCGGTGCGGTGAAGAACGTGATCGCCCTGGCCGTCGGGATGGCCGTCGGCCTCGGCTTCGGCGATAATGCCCGGGCCAGCGTGATCACCCGCGGACTGGCCGAGACGGCCCGCCTTGGCGCCGCGTTGGGCGCGGACGTCTATACGTTCCAGGGCCTCGCCGGGCTCGGTGACCTGATCGCAACGTGCTCGTCGCCGCTGTCGCGTAACAGAACGTTCGGCGAGAAGCTGGGCAAGGGCATGTCAGTGGCCGACATCACCAACGCCACGCGCCAAGTGGCCGAAGGCGTGAAGTCATGCGAGTCGATTCTCGATCTGGCCCGCCGGGCCGACGTCGACATGCCCATCGTGGAGCATGTCACCTACGTCGTGAGGGGCGAGATGACGCCGCTGGACATGCTGCACAGCTTCGTCTCTCGCTCGGCCAAGCCGGAGCGCCGGGGCTACTAGACCCCAACCCGTGATCACGAAGAGTTTGTAGCCCGATCCGGTCGCAAAGCCCACGCGATCAAGGGGTACGAGCGTTGATCGGCGTCGATGGGGGTATGGTCGGCCGCGATGAGCACCCAGCAATCCCGCCGCATCCGAGTGGCCGTGGTCTTCGGCGGCCGCAGCTCCGAACACGGCATCTCGTGTGTCACCGCAGGCAGTGTCCTTCGCGCCATCGACCAGGATCGGTACGAGGTCGTCCCGGTCGGGATCACGATGGACGGACGGTGGGTTTTAGGACCCGACGACCCGACCCGGCTCGCCATCACCGACGGCAAACTGCCCGAGGTGGCGGACGTCGGAGGCACGGTTATGTTGCCGGCGACCCGCACCGGCGTGGAGCTCAGCGTCTACGAGCCGGGCAGCGTCCCGAAGGCGCTCGGGTCCGTCGACGTCGTCATGCCGCTCTTGCACGGCCCGTTCGGCGAGGACGGCACACTTCAGGGTCTGCTCGAACTGGCGAACGTGCCGTACGTGGGCTCGGGTGTGCTGGCGTCCGCCGTCGGCATGGACAAGCACTACATGAAGCTCGTGCTGCGGGCCAGTGGCCTGCCGGTCTGCCGCCATGTGCTGGTGCAGCCCGGGTCTTGGGAAGCACAGCGGGCGCGGGTCGAATCAGAGGTAGCCGAGCTTGGCTGGCCGGTGTTCGTCAAGCCCGCGCGGGCCGGCTCGAGCGTCGGAATCACCAAGGTGCACAAGCCAGACGAGCTGGAGACGGCCGTCCATGCCGCCCGCGAGCACGACCCCAAGGTCATCGTGGAGGAGGCGGTGATCGGTCGCGAGGTCGAGTGCGGCGTGCTGCAAGGTGTGGACGGCGGGCCGCCGGAGGCGAGCGTCGTCGGCGAGGTCCTCGTAGATGAGACGCACGAGTTCTACGACTTCGAGGCCAAGTACCTGGACGAGAACCTCCGACTCGACGTGCCGGCCGACCTATCTGACGGGGTGGCGCAGGAAGTTCGCGGGCTCGCCGCCCGGGCCTTCGAGGCGTTGTCCTGCGAGGGGCTCGCGCGCGTGGACTTCTTCTACCGCGAGGACGGCTCACTGCTGGTAAACGAGGTGAACACGATGCCCGGGTTCACACCGACGTCGATGTTCCCGATGCTGTGGGCGGCCAGCGGCCTGGACTACCCGGCCCTCGTCGATCGCCTGATCACGACGGCGCTTTCTCGCCCTACCGGCCTGCGCTGAACCCCGCTGATCATGCAAAAGTGGGGCGACACGCCGACATGTCCAGTTCTGCTGCTCGGCAC
>DATHUM010000094.1:0-2734 GCA_035462225.1 Jiangellaceae bacterium
ACACGAATCGGGCGCATCCAGCCCATGGAAGCGATCCTGGCGCCGGATTCGTGTGCGAAGTCGCAGCCCGGTCCGCACTCGGACACCCAACGCTTCCCATAGGTGTGCATTGCAAAGCCCCGGGGACGAGGACTGCCCGGAGGGCTGGGACGGGAATGACGACGTGCCCGAACCGTGTCGTGATCGTGATCAGCACGTGCAACCAGCCGGCCACGGTGGCCGTCAAAACTCCTATTACTACGCTCCAGAGGAGGGGCCATGAGGCTAGCCAGGACACTCGTAGCCGCCCTGGCCGCCGGCCTGCTGGTCGCCGGCTGCAGTGGCGGTGGCGACGACGCCAGCGCCGAAAGCGGCGCAGAGCCGGCGATGGAGGCCGACGTCCTCGACGAGGGCGACGGAGGCGCCGAGCCCGCAGTCGGAGAAGGTGGCGACGCAGAAGGCGGGACGATCAGCGCCGCCGGCATCGACCCATCTCCGCGGCACGTGATCTACAACATCGACCTCGTCATCGAAACCGACGACGTCGTCCGGGCGGCCGCGCGAACCGCTGCACTGGCCGAGACCTCCGGCGGGTTCGTCGCGAACGAGAGCACCGAGGGTACCGACAATGCGACGCTCACCTTGCGCATCCCGAACGCGCGGCACACCACGGTCGTCCGGGATCTCGAAGAGCTCGGCGAGGTCGAGCACCGCAGCCGCACGGCCGAGGACGTCACCGCCGAGGTCGTCGACGTCGAAGCCAGGGTCGCATCGCAGCGGCGCAGCATCGCACGCATCCGCGAGTTGCTCGACCAGGCGGGCGATCTGTCCGACGTGGTACGCATCGAGGCCGAACTCGCCAACCGGGAGGCGAACCTCGATTCTCTGCTGAGCCGCCAAGAGCAGCTCTCGTCGTTGACCACACTGGCCACCGTCACGGTCACGTTCTACAAGACAGACCGGGCGCCCGAGGGTGGGCCGAGCGCGGTCGGATTCATGTCCGGCCTGCGAGGCGGGTGGGATGCCTTTGTCGCCACCATCCGGGTCGTCGGTGCGGTGGCCGGAGCACTGCTGCCGTTCGCCGCCGCCGCAGCGCTGGTCGGCATCCCCGGGTGGCTGCTGTGGCGGCGACGCAGATCAGCGTCGGCCGAACCACCCCAGCAGCCGCCGCTCCAGCAGCCGCCGGCCGGGCCGGTGCCGCAACCCGTGGGCTAGCCGGCGCCCCGATCACCCGCAGTCCGGCGGCCGTCCGGTCCGCCGTGCGAGGATCGACGCGTGAGCAACTTCCTGCGCGCCTGCCGAGGTGAACCGATCGATCAGATCCCCGTCTGGTTCATGCGCCAGGCCGGGCGTTCGTTGCCCGAGTACCGCAAGGCGCGCGCCGGCGTGCCCATGCTCGACGCGTGCCGCCGCCCAGACCTGGTCGTGGAGATCACACTGCAGCCGGTTCGCCGGTACGGCGTCGATGCGGCCATCCTCTTCTCCGACATCGTGGTGCCGTTGCACGCGGTGGGCGTCCCGATCGACATCAAGCCCGGAGTCGGGCCGGTCCTGGACACGCCGGTTCGGAGTCGGGCCGACCTGGCCGCACTGCGTCGTCCCGAGCCGGATGATCTCGCGCCTATCGACCAAGCGGTCCGGGGTGTCGTGGCCTCGCTCCCGCCGGACGTACCTCTCATCGGCTTCGCCGGAGCGCCGTTCACGCTCGCGTCGTACCTGATCGAGGGTGGTCCGTCCCGCCATCACGAGCGAACCAAGGCGCTGATGCACAGCGATCCGGAGCTGTGGCACGACCTGCTCGCACGGGTCGCCGATATCTCAGCCGACTTCCTGTTCACTCAGGTTCAGGCCGGCGCACGCGCCGTCCAATTGTTCGATTCGTGGGCCGGGGCGTTGTCCGCAGCCGACTATCACCAGTTCGTGCTCCCGCACAGCGCGGCCGTGCTGGCAGCTGTTGCCGACTTGGACGTACCGAGAATCCACTTCGGTGTCGGCACCTCCGAGTTCCTCGGCATGATGGCCGACGCCGGTGCCGAGGTGATCGGCGTGGACTGGCGGCTGCCACTTGACCAGGCTGCCGAGCGCGCTCCAGGCCGGGCGGTGCAGGGAAACCTGGACCCAGCCCTTTTGCAGGCGGACTGGACGGTGATCGAGCAGCAGACCCAACGCATCGTCGACGAGGGCCGCGCGGCGTCAGGGCATGTGTTCAACCTTGGCCACGGTGTGCTGCCGTCCACCGACCCCGAGGTGCTCGCCCGCGTCGTCGACACCGTTCATTCGGCCACGCCGTAGCGCGTTACTAGTGATCCGTACCTGGGCCACGAACCCGATGAGCGGCGCTGACCGGGCGAGTCTTGCGGTCTTCGGCCAACCATCGGTCGTACTCTGCAGATGTGGATCGGCGCACCGGCGCGAACCGCAACGATGAGGAACCACCGGCCGACTTCGTGGCCGCGGTCGAGTCGCTGCGGCGGGCGAAGTTGCGTCCGGAGATCATTGTCGGGGAGACTCCCGCGCCCAAGCGAATGGCGCCATTCACCTTCGCCCTGACCGCCGACGTCACGGACGATGCGGCCACCGGCCGGCTGGTGTTGCTCCACGACCCGGACGGGCAGGAAGCCTGGCACGGTGATTTCCGGCTCGTCACCTATGTACGGGCCGCGCTCGAACCCGACATCGCCGCAGATCCGTTCCTGCCGGGTGTGGGCTGGGCCTGGCTCACCGAAGCACTCGCGGGGCAGGATGCGCGATATAC
>DATHUM010000095.1:0-9656 GCA_035462225.1 Jiangellaceae bacterium
GGCAGTCTCGGCGTGTCGCGACCACTTGATCTTGAGCGTGTGCGGGTGTGCGGCCTACCTGCCGACGGGCAGACCGATCCCGGCGAGTTCGTCGCGAAGGCGATCAGGGCCGGTGAAGAGCATGCTCCGCATGCCGAGCTCAGCCGCCGCCACCACATTGTGCTGTGCATCGTCGATGTACACCGCATCGACCGGGTCGATGTCGTAGCGCTCGAGAAGGACCCGGAAGATCCGCGGATCGGGCTTGACCACGCCTTCCTTGCCGGACACCACGATTCCGGCGAACCACGACAACCATTCGAAGCGCGGGTAAGTCAGGTCGAACTTCTCCGATGACCAGTTGGTGAGTGCGTAGAGGCGCACGCCCCCGTCGCGAAGCGATCGCAGCACCTGCACCGTTCCGGGGATTTCGCCGCCGATCGTCTCCCACCAGCGCTCGTCGTACGCCCGAATCAGCTCGGCCCGGTCGGGGAACTGCCGGGCCAGTTCGGCGACAGCCACTGACCACGCGCGGCCGGCGTCCTGGGCGGCGTTCCATTCGGGTGTGCAGACCTCCGACAGGAACTGCTCGACCGCCTCCTCCGACGGCAGCAACGTCCGGTAGAGGTAGCGGGGATCCCAATCGATGAGAACGCCGCCGAGGTCGAACACGACCGTCGACGGCGCCCCACGCGGGGGTATGCGGGTGCTTGCCTCCGATGGGTCAGACATTGAAGCCGAGCGCGCGAAGCTGCTCGCGACCGTCTTCGGTGATCTTGTCAGGGCCCCACGGCGGCATCCAGACCCAGTTGATCTTGAAGTCGGACACCAGGCCGTCGAGCGCCGCCTGGGTCTGGTCCTCGATGACGTCCGTGAGCGGACAGGCCGCGCTGGTCAGCGTCATGTCGATGGTCGCAACGTTGGCCTCGTCGATATGAATCCCGTACACCAGGCCCAGGTCGACCACGTTGATACCAAGCTCGGGGTCGACGACGTCACGCATCGCCTCGGTCACATCGTCCACGGAAGTCGTACCGGTCGTCATGGCATCTCCTTTCCAGCCTCGGCCAACGCGCGGGCGGTAGCGTCCTTGAAAGCCATCCAAGAAAGCAACGCGCACTTGACCCTGGCCGGGTATTTCGCGACTCCGGCAAAGGCAATACCGTCACCGAGCACCTCTTCGTCCGGTTCCACCTCGCCGCGGCCCTGCATCAGCCCGACGAACGCCTCGTGGGCCCCGAGGGCCTCCCTCACCGGGTGGCCCGAAGTCACGTCGTGCAGGACGCTCGCCGAGGCCTGGCTGATCGAACAACCCTGCCCGTCGTAGGACACCTCGACGTTGCCGTCCACCACTCGCACCCGCACCGTTATCTCGTCGCCACAGGTCGGGTTGACGTGGTGGGCTTCGGCGTCGAAGGGCTCCCGGAGCCCCCGGCCCACCGGGTTCTTGTAGTGATCCAGGATGATCTCCTGGTACAGCGACTCGGTCGTCACCGGAAAACCCTCTTCACCCGCTCCAGCCCATCAGCCAAAGCGTCGATCTCGCTCATGGTCGTGTACACATAGAACGACGCTCGCGTCGTCGCCGGAATTCCGTACCGCAGGCAGACCGGGCGCGCGCAATGGTGCCCGACCCGCACCGCGATGCCCTGCTCGTCGAGGAGTTGCCCCACATCGTGCGGGTGAATCCCGGCCAGCGTGAAGGAGATCGTGCCGCCGCGCTCGACCGGCTCTGCGGGCCCGATGATGCGCACGTCCGGAACGTCCTTGAGCCGCTCCAGCGCGTAGGCCGTCAGCGCCTTCTCGTGGGCGGCGACCGCGCCCATGCCGAGTCCGCTGAGGTAGTCCACCGCGGCGCCGAGACCGACCGCCTGCGCGATCGGCGGCGTGCCCGCCTCGAACTTGTGCGGCACCGGCGCATAGGTGGACCTGGCCATGTCGACGGTCTCGATCATCTCGCCACCGCCGAGGAACGGAGGCAGGCCGTCCAGCACATCCCGCCGTCCCCACAGCACGCCGATGCCCGTCGGCCCGCACATCTTGTGACCGGTGAAGGCGACCAGATCGGCACCGAGTGCCGCGACGTCCACCGGCCGGTGCGGGACCGACTGCGAAGCGTCGACGAGCACCAGCGCGCCCACCTGGCGCGCCCTGGCCACGATGGCCGGCACGGGGTTCACGGTGCCGAGGATGTTCGACTGGTGGACGAACGAGACGATCTTCGTACGCTCGTTCACCAGCGACTCGAGGTTCGACAGGTCCAGCCGGCCCTCGTCGGTGAGCCCGAACCACCGCAGCATCGCGCCGGTGCGCTGGCAGGCCAGTTGCCACGGCACGATGTTGGAGTGGTGCTCCATCTCGGTGATCACGACCTCGTCGCCAGGGCCGAGCCGGTAGCGCGGATCGTCCGCCAACCCGCTGGCCAGCGTGTGGGCGACCAGGTTCAGCGCTTCGGACGCGTTCTTGGTGAAGATCACTTCATCGCGGGACGGCGCGCCGATGAAGGCCGCGACCTTGTCGCGGGCTCCCTCGTACGCGGCCGTGGCCTCTTCCCCGAGTTGGTGCACGGCGCGGGCGACGTTGGCGTTGTGCCGTTCGTAGTGATCGGCTAAGGCGTCGAGGACCGCTCGCGGCTTCTGGGACGTGTTCGCCGAGTCCAGGTAGACCAGCGGGGTGTCGCCGGCCAGCCGCCGCTCGAGAATCGGGAAGTCCTTGCGGATCAGCTCAACGTCCAGTGCTGGACCGCTCTGGCCTGGCACTACGTTCACCTCCTCGGCGTGTCGTCGGCCCCGCTTTTGCATGATCGGCGGGAGTGTGGGTGGGTCAGGCCTTCGCGCCGGTGTAGCCGACGTAACCGTCGGCCTCGAGCTTGTCGGCCAGCTCCGGGCCGCCTTCCTCGGCGATGCGGCCACCGACGAACACGTGCACGAAGTCCGGCTTGATGTAGCGCAGGATGCGCGTGTAGTGCGTGATCAGCAGAACGCCCTTCTCCTCGCGGGCCGCGAACCGGTTGACGCCCTCGGAGACGACACGCAACGCGTCGATGTCGAGCCCCGAGTCGGTCTCGTCGAGGATGGCGACCTTCGGGTCCAGCAGCTCGAGCTGGAGGATCTCGTGGCGCTTCTTCTCACCGCCGGAGAACCCGGTGTTCAAGTCGCGCTCGGCGAACTTCTCGTCCATGGCCAGGTGGCTCATCGCCTCCTTGACGTCCTTGACCCAAGTCCGCAGCTTCGGCGCCTCGCCGTCGACGGCCGTCTTCGCGCTGCGAAGGAAGTTAGACACCGAGACGCCGGGAACCTCGACCGGGTACTGCATGGCCAGGAACAGCCCGGCCCGGGCCCGCTCGTCGACCGTCATGGCCAGAACGTCCTCGCCGTCGAGGGTCACCGACCCGCGCGTCACGGTGTACTTCGGGTGCCCGGCGATCGAGTAGGCGAGGGTGGACTTGCCGGACCCGTTCGGGCCCATGATCGCGTGGATCTCCCCGGCCCGCACGGGCAGGTCGACGCCGCGCAGGATCTCCACCGGGCCGGTATCAGTCTCGACCGACACGTGCAGATCACGGATTTCAAGAGTGGTCATCGGTAGTGCTGCCTCATTCTTCGTCAGGTCAGTGGGCTCAGGGTTCGGCGCGTTCGAGCTCGCGCTCGATGGCGTCGATGAAGCGATCGTTCAGCTCCGGCACGCCGATCCGGCCGACCAGCGCAGCGAAGAAGCCACGCACGACCAGCCGCCGGGCCACGTCCGCCGGAATCCCGCGCGACTGTAGGTAGAACAGCTGCTCGTCGTCGAACCGGCCGGTGGCGCTGGCGTGGCCGGCACCCTCGATCTCGCCGGTCAAGATCTCCAGGTTCGGCACCGAGTCCGCCCGTGCCCCTTCGGTGAGCACCAGGTTGCGGTTCAGCTCATAGGTCTGGATCCCGATCGCCTCGGGCCGGATGAGCACGTCACCGATCCATACCGCGTGCGCCTTCTCGCCCTGTAGCGCGCCCTTGTACTCGACGTTGCTCTTCGCGCGCGGCGTGTTGTGGTCGACGAACAGCCGGTTCTCGATGTGCTGGCCCGCATCGGCGAAGTACATCCCGAGCAGCTCGGCCTCGCCACCCGGACCGGCGTAATCGAGCGAAGTGTAGGTGCGGACCAGGTCGCCGCCGAATGTCACGATGACGTGCCGGACCGTCGCGTCGCGACCCACCCGCACGTGGTGATGCGACAGGTGTGTGGCGTCGTCGGCCCAGTCCTGCAGGCTCACCACGACCAGGTTCGCGCCGTCGCCGGTGACGATCTCGACGTTGTCGTTGAACGTCGCAGCGCCCCCGTACTCGATGACCACGACCGCTGTGCTGTACGGCTCGGCGGTGATGACGACATGACCGGCGGCGGCCTTCTCGGCGGACAGGCCACGCAGCCGCACGTAGGTGGGCCGCTCAGCGGCTCCTTCGGCCGGCACGGTCAGTGCCAGCACCTTGTCGGCTGCGGCCCAGGCACGCGCGGACGGCCGGTCGATAGGCACGTAACCGGAGGAACCCCTGGCGACCGCGAACTGCGGGTCGTCCGACGTGAGAGTCTCGACCCGCACGACCGGATCGGCGTCGACCGTCACCTCGTAGTCGTGGCCGTCCAGGGCCGCATCGTCGTGCAAACCGCGCAGACGGGCCATCGGCGTGAACCGCCACTCCTCCTCGCGGCCGCGTGGCACGGGATGGGCGTCGACGTCGAAGGACGCGAACTTGTGCAGCGAGCTGCCGCCGTGGCCGTTGGTGGCGACCCCGGCGCCGTGCGAGTGCTCGGCCAGGCCGTGCTGAGCCTTCATCTGCTTCTCTTCTGTGGTGGTTGCAAAGGGCGTCGTCAAGGCTCAGCCCACCGCGCCTTCCATCTGCAGCTCGATCAGCCGGTTGAGCTCGAGGGCGTACTCCATCGGGAGCTCGCGAGCGATCGGCTCGACGAACCCGCGGACGATCATGGCCATCGCCTCGTCCTCGTTCAATCCCCGGCTCATCAGGTAGAACAACTGGTCCTCGCTGACCTTGGACACAGTCGCCTCGTGACCCATCGACACGTCGTCATTGCGCACGTCGACGTACGGGTAAGTGTCCGACCGCGAGATCGTGTCGATCAGCAGAGCGTCACATTTCACCGTGCTGGCGCTGTGCGTTGCGCGCGGCATGACCTGGACCAGGCCGCGGTACGACGTACGCCCGCCGCCCCGTGCCACCGACTTGGACACGATCGTCGAGGAGGTGTGCGGCGCGAGGTGCACCATCTTGGCACCGGCGTCCTGGTGCTGGCCCTCGCCGGCGAAGGCCACCGACAGCGTCTCGCCCTTGGCGTGCTCACCCATCAGGTAGACGGCCGGGTACTTCATGGTGATCTTCGACCCGATGTTGCCGTCGATCCACTCCATGGTGGCGCCCTCGGCCGCGGTCGCTCGCTTGGTCACCAGGTTGTAGACGTTGTTCGACCAGTTCTGGATGGTCGTGTACCGGCAGCGGGCGTTCTTCTTGACGATGATCTCGACGACGGCGCTGTGCAGCGAGTCGGACGAGTAGATCGGCGCGGTACAGCCCTCGACGTAGTGCACGTAGGCGCCCTCGTCGACGATGATCAGCGTCCGCTCGAACTGGCCCATGTTCTCGGTGTTGATCCGGAAGTAGGCCTGCAGCGGAATCTCGACGTGCACTCCCTTCGGCACGTAGATGAAGCTGCCGCCGGACCACACCGCGGTGTTCAGCGCGGAGAACTTGTTGTCGCCGGCCGGGATCACCGATGCGAAGTACTCCTTGAACAGCTCCGGATGCTCGCGCAGCCCGGTGTCGGTGTCGAGGAAGATGACGCCTTTCTCCTCGAGGTCCTCACGGATCTTGTGGTACACCACCTCGGACTCGTATTGAGCCGCGACACCCGCGATCAGCCGCTGCTTCTCCGCCTCGGGGATGCCCAGCTTGTCGTAGGTGTTCTTGATGTCCGCGGGCAGCTCGTCCCACGTCGTCGCCTGCTTCTCGGTGGAGCGGACGTAGTACTTGATGTTGTCGAAGTCGATGGTGGCCAGGTCGGCGCCCCAGGTCGGCAGTGGCTTCTTGTTGAACATCCGCAGCGCCTTGAGGCGAGTCTCGAGCATCCACTCAGGCTCGTTCTTGAGCGCCGAGATCTCCCGTACGACCTCTTCGGACAGGCCGCGCTTCGCGGTGGCACCGGCGACGTCATCGTCGGCCCAGCCGTATTCGTAGCGCCCCAGGCCTTCCAGCTCGGGGTGAGCGGTGGTGGTCATCTAGGAGATCCTCTCCGCGTCGTTGTCGGTCATATTCAGTGATCTGTTCGCGGTACGGCCCGGCCCGGTACTCCCCGGCCCCCGGGGAATGTGAGTGGTACACACACCGTCACCGTGTGCGATCGTCGCGAGCCGCTGGACGTGGGTGCCCAACAGTCGGGCGAACGCCTCGGTCTCGGCCTCGCACAACTGGGGGAACTGCTCGGCCACGTGTGCCACCGGGCAGTGGTGCTGGCACAGTTGCTCGCCGGGGGCCACGGGCGACGACTGAGCCGATGCAGCATACCCGTCGGAGGTCAACACGCGGGCCAACGCCTGTGCGCGATCACCCGGCCTGGCCGCCTCGACGACCGGCCGGTACCGCTCCTCCAGCGCGGCGATCCGCTGCCTGGCGAAGTCGGCGACGAGCTTCTCTCCCCCGGTCTGGACGAGGAACTGCAACGCGCTGACCGCAAGGTCGTCATAGGCCTGCTCGAAGGCGTCGCGGCCCGCTTCGGTCACGGTGAACACCTTCGCCGGCCGGCCCCTGCCACGATGACCGTAGACCCGCGGTTCGCGTGCCTCGATCATGCCGTCGGAGAGCAGCGTATCCAGGTGCCTGCGCACGGCGGCCGGGGTCAGACCCAGCCGTTGGGCCAGGGCCGCCGCCGTGGACGGCCCGTTCTCAAGAATCGATCGCGCCACCCGCTCCCGGGTGCCGGCGTGCGGGTCGTCGGTGTCGGCTGTCGCCGGCCCCGCCGAGATCTCCCGCATGTTTTTCACAACACCATCGTGCTCTATTTCCATCCCTTACTCAAGCCTCGGATCGTGGTGTGTATCACTGAGGAGAGCCTTACCCAGCCGCCGAACGCACTTTCGGACCGTCGACATGCCAGACTTGCGCGCTGTGGGAGGTTCCACCGCCGTCGAGGTCTCGTCGCTGGTAAAGCGGTACGGCGGGCAACGTGACGGGATTGTCGCGGTCGGCGGGCTGAGTTTCACCGCGGACCGGGCGGCCGTTACGGCACTGCTCGGCCCCAACGGCGCCGGCAAGACCACGACGATCGAGTGCTGCGAGGGGTACCGGCGACCGGACGGTGGCCGGGTACGGGTACTCGGCCTCGATCCGTTGCACGACGGGGCTGCCCTGCGCCCCCGGGTCGGCGTGATGCTCCAGGAAGGTGCCGGGCTCTATCCCGCCGCCCGGCCGCGCGAACTGCTGCGGCATCTTGCGCGACTGCATGCTCACCCGCTCGACGTCGACGCACTCATCGAGCGACTGGGGCTCGGGGCGACCCTGCGTACCCCCATCCGGCGGCTCTCCGGCGGTCAGCGGCAACGGGTCGCCCTCGCGGCCGCCCTGGTAGGACGTCCGGAACTGGCCTTTCTCGATGAGCCGACCGCCGGCCTCGATCCGCAGGCTCGGCGCGCCACCTGGGAACTCATGGAGCAGCTTCGGGCCGACGGAGTGTCGATCATCCTCACGACCCATCTGATGGACGAGGTGGAACGGCTGGCCGACCACGTGGTGATCGTCGACCAGGGACGCCTGGTGGCAGAGGGGTCACCGTCCGCTCTCACCTCCGAGGGCGCGGAAGGGGTCGTCCAGTTCGAGGCTCAGCCGGGTCTTGACGTCGCCTCGCTCGCGGCCGCGTTGCCCGGGCCGGCGACGGTCACCGAGGTGAGCGGCGGACGGTACCTCGTCGACGGCCAGGTCACTCCCGAGCTGCTGGCGGCACTGACCTCGTGGTGCGCCGGACGCGGGGTACTGGCCCAGGGCCTGCAGGTGGGACGGCGGACTCTCGAGGACGTTTTTCTCGAACTCACGGGCAAGCAGCTACGGTGATCACCCTCACTCCCGCGCCCGGAGCCGCATCGCTACCGCGCATGCTGCTGTCACAGGTGGCCTTCGAGACCCGCCTGGTGCTCCGCAACGGCGAGCAGTTGCTCCTCACCGTGATCATTCCGGTCGTCCTGCTGGCGCTGCTGGCTGCGGTTCCAGTCCTCGAAACCGGGCCCGTCCGGAAGATCGACTTTCTGGTGCCGGGCATCCTGGCGCTGGCGGTCATGTCGACCGCGTTCACTTCACTGGCTATTGCGACCGGATATGAACGGCGGTACGGCGTGCTGAAGCGGCTGGCCGCCTCGCCCCTTCCGCGGTGGGGGCTGCTCTTGGCCAAGGCCGGGACGGTGCTGACCGTCCTCGCGGTTCAGGTCATGCTGGTCGGCGGTCTCGGCCTGGCGCTCGGCTGGCGACCGCACGGATCGCCGGTGGCGGCCGCCGGCCTGCTCGTAGCGGGGACGTTCGCCTTCGGCGGCCTGGCGATGCTGATGGCCGGGACACTCCGAGCCGAGGCAACGCTGGCGGCGGCGAACCTGGTCTACCTGCTGCTGCTGGGCTTGGGCGGAATCTTTGTCCCGCTCGACCGCTTTCCGGCGGGAATCCAGCCCGTTCTCGAGGCCACTCCGACCGGATCTCTCGCGAGCGGATTGCGTGAAGTGCTGGTCGACGGAAATGGGGTCCCATGGGCAGCCCTGGCGATTCTTGGCGCGTGGGCTGTCGTCGGTTTCGCCGCCGCCGCGCGGTGGTTCCGCTGGGAGTAGACCTACCATTGCTGGCGTGACGACGGCCGAGACTCGCACCCCCGCTCCACCGCCGCCGGCCGGGCTGTGGGGGCGGTTGCCCCTTCCATCCGAACGGGTGATCCGCGGCCTGGCGATCGCTTCGCTGGTCTCCCAGATCGGGATCATCGTGACCGGCGGCGCCGTCCGCCTGACCGGTTCCGGACTCGGGTGCCCGGAGTGGCCGCGCTGCACTCCCGAGTCCCTGACCGCTACGCCTGAAATGGGCGTCCACGGTCTTGTCGAGTTCGGCAATCGGACCCTGACCTTCGTCCTCGTCGTCATAGCCGCCCTCACGTTCGCGGCGGTCTGGCGGACGCTGCGATCGGACCGGCCGCGGCGCGATCTGCTGGTGCCGTCAGTCGTGTTGCTGCTCGGCATCCCGGCCCAAGCCGTCATCGGCGGCATGACCGTGTGGTCCGATCTGAACCCGTGGATCGTCATGCTGCACTTCATGTGCTCGGCCGCTCTGGTCGGCGTGGCCACGGTCATGGTTCGACGCGCGCAGCGGCCACTAGGGGTTGTGCCGCATCGGCTCGACTCACCCTGGCTGGGCCGGCTGGCGCTGATCACGATGGCCACCGCATACCTGGTCGTGTATCTAGGCACCATCGTCACCGGCAGCGGCCCGCACGCCGGCGACCCGAACTCCCCGCGGACCGGATTCGACGTGGCCAGTGTGTCGCAGATCCACGCACACGCCGTCGCCCTGCTCGTCGGATTGACCGTCGGACTGTACGCAGCCGCGCGCGCGGTTGGATCGCCCGGCCGGTTGGTCGCGGCGGCAAGCGTCCTGTTCCTGGTCGAG
>DATHUM010000096.1:0-5838 GCA_035462225.1 Jiangellaceae bacterium
CCGGACCTGTCGGAGAAGATCTCGGAGTGTTGTTCGCGTCGGCTGCTCGTCAGGCACCCGGCGAGCCGATTGTCCGGTGCACGGCAATGCTGGACCACTACGTCGCCGGTCTGGGCCCGCTCGCGGACGACGTCGATCCGAAGGCCATCTGGCAGACAGCGGTGGTCACCGCAGCGCTGCGCGAAAGCATCTTCGCCGCCTTCCACATAAGCCGGGCCATCGATGGATCCGCGCCGGACGGGACGATGCTCGCCGCGATCGCCCGTGACGCCACAGTGGTGGAAGCCCTCGCCCAGCAGGCACTTGAGTTAGAAAGCAGCAAGACATGATCACCTACCGACCTCGCGCACGAATCCAGCGCCGCGACGGCCTCTAGCGGCCGAACGCGTCGGATTCGTGTGCGAAGTCATCGGAAGTGGTCACCTCGACCGTGGGCGCGGTCGCCGGACGCGGTGCCGACCCGGCCTCAGCATAGTGGACGTGGCCGGCCCAGCCTTCCGACGTCGATGCAGCGGCGTGGGTGGCGGTCGCCCTGTTCCTTAGCGGGCTTTGTGATTACGCGCTATTCGGAGCGCGGGTCGAGCGGCATCCTGACACCGGCGTCTCGTGATCAAGGTGAGCTTGGTGGTGCACTGACACCACCGGGTCCGCCCTGATCATGACGCCGAGCCGGCGGGCTGCCGCAGGTACTCCGCAGCCGCCTCGTGCACGGCGCGGGTTACGGCATCGAGCACCGCAGAATCCAGCCGCCAGCGCTGCCAGAACAGTGGGACGTCCAGGTACCGCCCGGGCGCGATCTCCATCACCTCCGCGTGCGACAGGGCGGTGCCCAGTAGTTGTTCAGGCACCATGCCCCAGGCCAGACTCAATCGGGCGGCGTCGAGAAAGCCCTGGGACGTGGGCAGGTACGTCACCGGAGGGCTGAGCCGTTCGCCGGTCAGAGTACGCAGGAAGCGTTCTTGCAGGGCGTCCTTTCGGTTGAACATCAACATCGGGGCACCGGCTAGTGCATCGGGACTCGGGCCCTCGGGCAGGAAACGTGCACAGAACTCAGGCGAGGCGACTGCGAAATAGCGCATCGCGCCGAGCGGCTCGACTCGGCATCCTTGGACCGCCCGGGAGTCGGCCGTGACGGCGGCCATCACCGTCCCCTCGCGCAGCAAGGCGGCGGAGTGATCCTGATCTTCTGCGCGGATGTCGAAGGTCGCTGTAAGCTCCGCTGGAACTTTGGCGAGCGCGGGCATGAACCAGGTCGACAGCGAATCCGCGTTGACCGCGAGCGGCACTCGCAGTGGCTCGGCCGCTCCGTCCATGCCTCCCTGAAGCGCGGCGAGGGCCTCGTGCTCGATCAGCTGGGTCTGAGTGGCGAGCCGCTGCAGCACCCGGCCGGCTTCAGTTGGCTCAGCCGGCCGGGTCCGGCGGACTACCACCTGGCCGAGCCGCGACTCGAGACTTTTGATCCGCTGGCTGACCGCGGACGGCGTGACGTGCAACCGCCTCGCGGCCGCCTCGAAGCTGCCTTCGTCGATGACAGCAGAGAATGCCGCTAGCTGTGCGGGGTCCAGGCCGTTCATGCAGTGAGTCTAATGATACCTCAGAAAGATTAGCTGGACTCAGCGATCGGCCACGGCTTACGGTCCTTGACGTGTCCGCGTCCCTCATCGGCTTCGTCACCGGCTTGACCCTCATCGTCGCCATCGGCGCGCAGAACGCGTTCGTCCTGCGGCAGGGCATCCGGCGCGAGCACGTCCTGCCGGTGGTCTTGATCTGCGCTGTGGCCGACGCTCTTCTGATCAGCGCGGGCGTGGCCGGTCTCGGCGCCTTGGTGACAGCACACCCCGTCGTCACCGAAGTGATCCGTTACGGGGGAGCGGCATTCCTGATCGGCTACGGCGTCCTGGCCGTCCGGCGCGCGTTCCATCCGGGCGCCATGGTCGCCGGCGACCAAGCATCCGGAACGCTGCGCGCAGCGTTGCTGACCTGCCTCGGGTTCACGTTCCTCAACCCGCACGTCTATCTCGACACCGTTGTGCTGCTCGGCTCGATCGCGAATCACTACGACGGACCGTGGCTGTTCGCGGCTGGAGCGGTGACGGCCAGCTTCACCTGGTTCTTCGCGTTGGGTTACGGCGCGAAGCGGCTGAGCAGGTTCTTCGCACGCCCTCGGTCGTGGCAGATCCTGGACGGCTTCATAGCTGTGGTGATGTTCGCGCTGGCGGCGCGGCTACTGATCGGCTGAGCCCGGCGACGCCTGCCCGGGCTCGATCGACGACGGCGGTTCTTGGCAGGAATGCCGCCAGCGTCGCGATCTTCTCGAACGCCTGCGGATCAACGCGCCGCCGTATTTCGTGGTCCAGCTGTGCATATCGCTCGATGTCAGTGCCCGCGATCGCTGGCGCTGACGGCGCCCGGTCGGCGGCGGCGAGCAGCAGGGCGGCTTCTTCCGTCCGGTCATTCCGGGCAAGCAGTTCGGCCAGGATCCGCAGCGTCGTCCACAACTGCGGCCAGGCGGCGAGCCGCAGCCAGCGCTCCAGCAGCGGGCCAAACACATCGAGGGCTTCAGCAGTCCGGTCGAGGCGAGTCAGTGCCGCCGCAAGAGCTGTGGCAGCGAGTCCGGCCGAGAACTCGGCGCCGGCGCGGTCGACCTCCCGTACGGCAGTCTCGAGCAGCGGAACTCCCTCGGCGTAGTCCGCCGCGGCGACGGCCTCCGCCATGGCGTAACGGGCGAAGGCGATGCACGGTGGTGACCCGGACGCCTCCGCCATGGCCATCGCCCGAGCGGCGTGCTGGCGAGCCTCGGAGAATTCACCCCCATACGTGGCAAGAAGCGAGAGCGAGGCATGGCCGTCGACCAGCTGAGCGGGTTGCAGCCCTTCGACGGCGAGCAATTCTCGCCACCACCGGCGAGAATTGTCGTGATCCCCCCGGTAGATCGCGACAACACCCAGCGCGCACAGCGCCAGGTAGCGCTCGTTAGCGCTGCGGGCCACACCGAGCATGGTGCGTGCGGAATGCTCACCCATCTCCAATTCGCCCTGCAGAATGGCTGCGAGTGCCCCGGCCGCACGGCCAACGCTCCGGACGGAGCCGCCTCGACGGCCGGCTCGTCGCCCACGAGACGGACGACGTCGATCAGGTCGACGCGCATGTCCCGATGCACAGTGGCGAACATCAACGAACCGGTGATGTCGGCCGCCAGTTGGGGCTCACCATGCCGTAGCGCCCACAGGGCCGCCGCCCGGATGTCGGCAGCGTCGATTACCCGGGCGGCCAACGGATCGTCGCCCGCACCAGTTGCCGCCTCGGCTGCGGCGCGCATCATCGCCCACACCCATCGAGCGTGGGCCGCCCGGACGTCTGATTCGACCTTCGTCTCGGCAAGGCGCTCTCGGGCAAAGGCTCGAACGACCTCCAGTAGCCGGTACCGGACGGTGCCCACCCGCTGCCGTGCGACAACCAGCGAGGCGTCGACCAGCCGGCCGAGCCCGACTGCAACCGTCCGGCCGGCCAGCCCGCCAGTCACTTGTTCGGCGCCGTCGAGGTCGAAGTCGCCTTCGAATACCCCGAGCGCGGCGAAGAGTGCCCGGTCGGCTTCGTCAAGCAGGCCGTATGACCATTCCAGCGTCACGCGTAGGGTGCGTTCGCCGGTACGCTCGCCTCCGCCGAGTAGATCGAGGCTGCTGTCCAGCCGCCGCAGCAGCGGTTCGACCCCCAGCGTCGCCGCCCTCGTGGCGGCCAACTCGATGGCCAACGGCAGCCCGTCCAGCCGCCTGCAGATCTCGGCGACGGCCGGAACATCGGCATCGGTCAGTCCGAACGCGGGGCGCACCCGCCGGGCCCGGTCTGCGAACAACCGGACAGCGGCGTTCAACTCGGCGCCCTCGGCGTCGATCTCCGGCGTGGGCAACGGTTCCAGCGGGAGCACTTGCTCTGCAGGAAGACCGATGCGTTGCCGGCTGGTAGCGACAACTCGCAGGCCGGCACACCGTCGCAACGCGGCGTGGACGAACGGCCGCAGTCCGGCGAGCACATGCTCGCAGTTGTCCAGCACCAGGAGCGCGGGCAGAACGCTGAAGTAGTCGAGCGCCGCCTCGCGGGGATTGCCAGGAGAGGGGCCGACCCCTACAGCGGCAGCGATCGCAGCGTTGACGCCGTCGTCATCAACTGCGGCCAGTTCCACCACAGTCACCGGCACGCCGAGTTGTGCGGCGAGGGCGCGCAGTGTCTCCGCGACAAGCCGGGTCTTGCCCACCCCGCCGGTTCCCGTGACCGTCACAAGCCGGTGCCGCGCGACGAGTTCGATGAGTTCGGCCGCTTCGTCGTCCCGGCCGAGAAAGGGCGTGTCCGTTGCCAGCCACCGCACGGTAGACGCGGGGCTCTTCTGTCGTGCGGGATTGCTCGGTGGTACCTCGTGGCTGAGGATGCGCTGATGAAGATCGCGGATGGCCGGCGACGGGTCGAGGCCGAGTTCGTCGGCAAGCACGGTCCGGTAATCGTGGTAGGCGTCCAGCGCCTCGGTCATCCGGCCGGCCCGGTAGCGCGCCATCATCAGCACCCCCCGGGCTCGCTCGCGTAAGGGATGCTCTTCGACGAACTTCTCCATCGCGGTGAGCGCGGCGGAGACATCGCCGATCTCCAGCCGTAGCTCGGCCAGATCTTCCTGGCAGGCGAGCCGCAACTCCTCGAGTCGGACTGCCTCTGCGGCGGCGAACTCACGGTCGGCGAACTCAGCGTAGGCGGGTCCCCTCCAGAGCCCAAGCGCCCGGTCAAGCAGGCCGACTGCCTCGGCGGCGGGCGCCTCGCGGGCCGCACGATGCAGGGTTTCGAACAACGAGGCGTCCACTGCGTCCGATGTGATGGCAAGCCGGTAACCGGCCGCCTCGTGGCGGATAGCGTCTGCATCGAGCGCTGCGCGAAGCCGCGACAGCACGGTGTGCAACGCGGCTCGGGGGTTCGCGGGCAGCTCATCGCGCCAGGCCGCCTCGACGAGTGTGTCGCCTGGAACCGGCCGCCCGGCATGTACGAGCAGAGCGGCCAGGACGGCTCGTTGCCGGCCGCTTGCCAGCGGCACCGCAGCGCCGTCCCGATGCACTTCCAACGCACCGAGGACGCCGAACGTGAGCTGGGCCGACGCCACGACGCCAGCGTAGTAAGGCGTGAAAGCGCTGCGAAAGGCCCGCGAAATGGCGACTGGCGACGGTGTTCTCGTCAGTCCACGAGACACCGAGGAGGAGACATGACCGACGTAGACATGGAACGGCTGCAAGCATTCGCGGGGCACGTGACCGGGCAGATCATCGGCGCCGTCACCACGGCGATGGTCGTGATCGGGGACGATCTCGGGCTGTACCGGGCCTTGGCCCGGTCCGGGCCGGCAAAGCCCGCCACGCTCGCCGAGGCCACCAACACCCATGAGCGGTATGTACGGGAGTGGCTGTTACAGCAGGCGTCGATCGGCTTCATTCGCTACGACGCAGAGTCCGGTACCTTCGCGCTGCCGGCCGAACACGCTGCCGTGCTTGCCACCGACGACTCCCCGGCGGCGCTGGCCGGCGCCGCGCTGATGCCGGCCGGGCTGTTCCGGAGCATGGACAAGCTGGCTCACGCGTTCCGTACGGGCAACGGTGTGCCGTGGGGCGAGCAGGACGAGGCCATCTTCTCTTCCGCCGAGCGGTTCTTCGGTGCCAGCTACCGCAACAGCCTGGTGACCGAGTGGATCCCGGCTCTGGACGGCGTTGAGGAGAAGCTGCTCGCCGGTGCCCGGGTGGCCGACGTCGGAACCGGTCACGGTGTGCCGCTGCTCATCATGGCGGAGGCCTATCCAGCGTCCCGCTTCGT
>DATHUM010000097.1:0-14282 GCA_035462225.1 Jiangellaceae bacterium
GACACGGGACGGCCGTCGAGTTGGAAGCCGGCGCCGAGCGGGAACCCGCGCCGGCGCCCATGCCGGTCCTCGAGCGTCACGACGTGCTTGTCGAAGTCCACGACCGCGCCGCAGAAGCCGGACTGCGCGTCTTCGACCACCAGTCCTAGCTCGATCGCCTGCTCGACGGTCCGGCCGCGCGGCGGCTGGCGGGGGGTGGCGAGGACATCACGGCCATAGCGGTCGGGGAAGGACACTCAGAGACCGTAACCAGGCCGCTGCGGCGGCGCGGGTAGCGACACGGCGGCAAGGCCGGGGCCGCAAGGTATGGCCCTTGGCGGCGGGAGATGGCATGGTCGGTCGCGAAGACCGTAGAATTGGCACTCTAAGATGTCGAGTGCCAGAGGAGGTGGCCCGCCAGATGTCCCTCGACGATCGCAAACTCGAGGTCCTGCGCGCCATCGTCGAGGACTACGTGGCAACTCAGGAGCCCGTCGGTTCCAAGGCGCTAGCCGATCGACACCAGCTGGGGGTGTCGCCGGCGACGATACGCAACGACATGGCCGCGCTCGAGGAGGAAGGTCTCATCGCCCAGCCGCACACCAGCGCCGGACGGGTGCCCACCGACAAAGGCTACCGGCTGTTCGTCGACCGGCTCTCGACGGTCAAGCCACTGTCGCCGGCCGAACGGCGGGCGATCCACAGCTTCCTGCACGGTGTGGTCGACCTCGACGACGTCGTGACGCGCACGGTGCGGTTGCTGGCGCAGCTCACCCGTCAGGTGGCGGTCGTGCAGTACCCGTCCCTCACTCGCTCGACGGTCCGTCACGTCGAGCTCGTCCCGTTGTCGCCCGCACGGATCCTGCTCGTCGTGATCACCGACGCCGGCCGGGTCGAGCAGCGCGTCATCGAGTTGTCCGGCGATGTAGACGAGCAGTTGGTGGCCGACCTTCGGGCTCGCCTCGGCGGCGCCGTGCAAGGTATGGAGTTCAGCGCGGTCAGTTCGGCAGTGGAGTCACTGCCCGCGGCCTTCGAACCCGAGGACCGCGTCACCGTTTCGGCGATCGTGGCCACGCTGCTCGACTCGCTCGTGGAGCGCCGCGAAGAGCGCATCGCGGTGGCCGGGACCGCGAACATCACCCGGTTCGGTCACGAGTTCGACGCCGCACTCGCCCCGTTGCTCGAAGCGTTAGAGGAACACGTCGTGCTGCTGAAGCTGCTCGGCGAGGCCACCAGCCCATCTACCCTCACCGTACGGATCGGCCACGAGAATCCCGACGAGCTGTCGGCCGCGTCCGTCGTCACGACCGGGTACGGGCCCGGCGACCGTGCGCTGGCTACGCTCGGGGTAGTCGGCCCGACCCGGATGGACTACCCAGGAACAATCGCGTCGGTCGGAGCCGTTGCGCGATACGTCAGCCAGATTCTCGCGGCCAACAGCTAGGAAGCCTGAGTGCCCTCTACGACGAACTACTACGACGTCCTCGGCGTGAGCAAGGACGCGACCAGCGACGAGATCAAGAAGGCCTACCGTCGGCTGGCCCGGCAACTGCACCCGGATATCAATCCCGATCCGGAGACCCAGGAGAAGTTCAAGGAGGTCACCAACGCCTACGAGGTGTTGATCGACCCCCAGAAGCGGGAGATCTACGACCTCGGCGGTGACCCGCTGGCCAGCGGTGGCGGTGCCGGGGGTGGCTTCGGCGCCGGGTTCTCGTTCACCGACATCATGGACGCGTTCTTCGGCGGGGCCGGTGCTCGCGGGCCGCGCAGCCGGGTCCGGCGAGGCCAGGACGCCCTGGTCCGGCTCGACGTCGAGCTGTCCGACGCCGTGTTCGGAGCGACCAAGCAACTGCAGGTCGACACCGCGGTCGTGTGCTCCGCGTGCGCGGGGTCCGGGACGTCTCCCGGCGCGAGCCTGATCACCTGCCCGACGTGCAGTGGCCAGGGTGAGGTCAGCCAGGTGCAGCGCTCGTTCCTCGGCCAGGTGATGACCACCCGCCCGTGCCCGCAGTGCCACGGCTTCGGGACGATCAACCCGCGTCCCTGCGGGGAGTGCTCGGGCGACGGGCGCGTGCGGACCCGTCGGTCGCTGACCATCAAGATCCCGGCCGGTGTCGACTCGGGGACGCGCATCCAGCTGTCCGGGCAGGGTGAGGTGGGTCCAGGTGGCGGGCCGCCAGGAGATCTGTACGTCGAACTCTTCGTCCGGCCGCACCCCGTGTTCACCCGTCAGGGTGACGACCTGCACTGCTCGGTGGTCATTCCGATGGTGGCGGCAGCCCTCGGCACGACGATCGAGCTGGAGACGCTGGACAGCACCGAGCACCTCGAGGTTCGCGCCGGTGCCCAGCCCGGGGAGACCATCAAGCTCGTTGCCCGGGGGGTCCCGAAATTGCGCGGCACGGGCAGGGGCGATCTGATCGTGCACCTGGACGTCCGCACGCCGACCAGACTCGACGCCCGCCAGGAGGAGCTGCTGCGTGAGCTGGCCTCTTTGCGCGGTGAAGAGCACCCGCTGGGTATTGCGGCCAAGGACGGCAACATCTTCTCCCGCATCCGCGACGCCCTGAAGTAAGTGCTAAGGCGGCGCCTCGGATGAGCCTGCCGGTGTTCTGGATGGATGGCCGGCGCCTGCGAGCCGGCGCCCGGTTGGAACTCGACGGTGACGAGGGTCACCACGCGGCCGTGGTTCGCCGGATCCGCACCGGAGAGTTCATCGAGCTCACCGACGGAGCAGGCCATTTGGCCCGCTGCGTCGTGGTCGACACCGGCAAGCGCGGGCTCATCTGCGAAGTGCGGTCGCGGTCGGACGTCCCGCCACCCGCGCCGCGGGTGACTGTCGTTCAGGCCTTGCCGAAAGGTGACCGCGGCGAACTCGCGGTCGAGCTGATGACCGAGGTCGGCGTCGACGTCATAGTCCCGTGGGCGGCCGGCCGGTGTATCACGCAGTGGAAGGGCGAACGCGGCGCCAAGGCGCTGCGGCGGTGGCGGTCGACCGCGCGTGAAGCGGCCAAGCAGTCCCGGCGGGCGTGGTTTCCCGACGTCGCCGAACTCGCGACAACGGCAGCGGTGGCGAAATGCGTCGAGGCGGCGCGCCTGGCGTTGGTTCTGCACGAGGGCGCCGTTCGGGGCTTGGGCGAGCTGACAGTGCCGGTGGACGGCGATGTCGTGCTCGTCGTCGGGCCCGAAGGTGGAATTACGGACGACGAGATCTCGCAGCTCACCTCCGCGGGCGGGCTCGCCGTCCGGCTCGGGCCATCGGTCCTGCGCACGTCCACGGCGGGCGCTGTCGCCGCCGGAGTGCTGCTGTCCCGGACGGCTCGCTGGCGCTAGCTCGGACGGCTGCCGCCCCGGCTCGGAATTCGATCTCCCGAGTGAATTCGTTCCTTCCTGATCAAAGCGCCGCGAGGGAGCCCGGAATTCCTTGATCAGCGACGGATCGATCAGGAAGGAACGATTTCACTCGGAAGGATGACGCTTTCCGAAGCGCGAGCCGCAGAGCGACTCACTCGACGACGGTGAACGTACGCTCGTCGGACATCGGCTCGCCGCCCTCACCGTCCGACGCGTCGTCCTCGGTGATCACGATGCTGTACTCGCCTGGCTCGAGCTCCAACTCGAATTCGAACTCGGAGAACCGCTGCCCGTCGCGGGTGTTGTCGAAGCCGCTGTCGACCACGCGCCCGTCCTGTCGCAGCTCCCAGACGAGGGTTGCTTCGAAGACCGCCGCGTCCCCGCTCACCCGGACCGGGCTACGCACCGTGGCGCCCTGGCTCGGCTCGTTGAGCTGGACAAGTTGCCGGACGTCCAGCGGCGCGGCCCGACGGAGCACCTCGGAGACGTCGACGCCGTCAAGATCGTCCACCGGCTCGCCGTCGACGAGGATCCGGACCGGCAGCGAGCCGTAGTCGCGGTCGACCAACGAGGCGGCGGCCGTCGCGGTGTAGACCAGTTGCTGGATCGCGGTTTCCGGCTCGCCACGGATGATCGGTGTCCCGGACAACCCGAGGTCGACGTGGATGGCGCCGTCGCGAACCTGCACAGATCGGACCTGGGTGACCGGATTCCACAGCGTGTCGTACTGCGGCACCGGCGGCTTGGCGATCATGCGGGTGACCGCCTCTTCGACGGCGTTGCGCGGTGAGTCGACGGGAATCCACTCGCGGGCCAGCCGGAGTCCGGCGCGCGTGTCGTTGACGAAGTAGACCGGTACGGCGCCGGCAAACCCCGGCTCTGGTTCCTGGGTGACCGGCGGCCGGCTCGGTTCGTCGGTGGCCGGCTCGGACGTGATCGGCGCATCGGTCGTCTTCTGCGTGGGCTCGGCCGACGGCGAGGCAGGTTCGCTGGTGGTGACCGGACTGGACGTGGTTGCGAACTCACCCGGCGCCAGGACGTTGTCGCTCGGATCACGCAACACGGCGCTGCCGATTCCGATCGCCGCGATGGCGGTGGCGGCGGCGACGGCCACACCGAGCAAAGCCGGATTGCGCCACTCCACGGACCAGCGGGATCGCCGGGAGCGTTCCAGGATGCGCTCGAGTCCGCCTGGGGACGGGTAGACCTTTGCGGCCTCCTGCTCGAGGGCACGGCGCAGGCGCTCCTCGTCCTCGGGCGTCCACTTCTCGGTCATGACCACGACTCCAACCGGTTGCGCAGCGCTGCCATGCCGCGCGACGTGTGGCTCTTCACGGCTCCGCGGCTGACCTTCATCGCCGCTGCTATCTCGGCTTCGGACAGGCCCGCGTAGTAACGAAGGACGAGGGCTTCGCGCTGGCGGTCCGGCAAGGTGCGGAGTGCGGCGACAACGGCGTCGCCGGCCGCCGCTCGCATCGCGCCGGATTCCGCGCTCGGCGCGTCGGGCAGGGGTTCGTCAGGATGCTTGGCGGCGACCGTCCAGCGACGTTGGACGGAGCGGGTGTTGTTGATGACGGAGGTGCGCAGGTAGGCCACCGCCTGCTCCGGGTCTCGGAGCTTGCGCCACCGCTTGTGCAACGCGACGAACGCGTCCTGCACCGCCTCCTCGGCCATGGCATGGTTGCGCAGCAGCAGCGTAGCCAGCCGGACCAAGCTCGAGTAGTGGGCGGTGTAGAGGTCGGTGACGAGCCGGTCCGCATCCGACTCCGTGCGCTCCACCAGCCCATCTTTCACCATTGCCGCAGCCGCGGAATATGCCGGCCCATATACCGGCCCGGTGCCGGCGGCATCCACAGTCGCTGCGTCCATGCCTCATTGACGTGCGAGGCAGGGCGCCGGTTTACGCGGGCGCTTGGCCGCTGTCGATGTGACCGAGCTGGCGCCCGCCGAGTACGTGGAAATGCAGGTGGGCAATGGCCTGGCCACCCTTGGTGCCGATGTTGGTGGCGATGCGGTACCCATCGGCGATGCCCTCCGCCTCGGCGACGTCTCGGGCCAGGGCGAAGCACCGTCCCAGCAGGTCGGAGTGCTCGGGCCGGAGCTCGTGCGCAGAGGACAGGTGCTCCAGCGGCATGACCAGGACGTGGACCGGCGCGCGCGGGTAGATGTCGCGGATCGCGAGCACACCGTCACCTTCGGCAACCTTCGTCGACGGCGCCTCACCCGCGACGATCGAGCAGAACAGGCAGTCCGGGCTCATCTCTCCTCCAGTTAGACCGACGGGTCGGATCATTCCACGCAGCTTCGCCGGCTGGCCAGGTGACCGGATGCTTTCCGTTCGCGCTACCGCGAAACTCGCTGGTCTTGTCGGTCGCCGCCGGTAACATTGAGCCAGTCCTTATCAGCCGAGACCGGAAGAAGGCGCGAACAAGGCCCAGTCAGGGCCGTCCTATGGCCGAGATATCTGCAACTACTGACATCACCGAGCCGGTCGAGCACCGGATCGTGATTCCCACCAGTGTTCCGATGGTGAGCCTGCTGGGCGCCGGCGACGAGTTGCTGCGCACCATCGAACGGTCCTATGCCGACGTCGACGTCTTCGTCCGCGGCAACGAGGTCACCCTGACCGGCCGGCCCGACGACATCGTCGAGGTCGAGCGGCTGTTCGACGAGTTGGTCGCGGTCATCCGTACCGGGCAGGGCCTGACTCCCGAGGCGGTCGAGCGCACCGTGGCCATGCTGCGGGCGCGTACCGAAGAACGGCCGGCCGACGTCCTGACCACGAACATCCTGTCCAACCGCGGACGCACCATCCGGGCGAAATCGCTCAACCAGAAGCGTTACGTCGACGCCATCGACAAGCACACCATCGTGTTCGCGATCGGTCCGGCAGGCACCGGCAAGACGTACCTGGCGGTGGCCAAGGCCGTCCAGGCGCTGCAGGCCAAGCAGGTCACGCGCATTCTGCTCACCCGGCCCGCGGTGGAGGCCGGCGAACGGCTGGGTTTCCTGCCGGGCACGCTGAGCGAGAAGATCGACCCGTACTTGCGCCCGCTGTACGACGCGCTGCACGACATGATGGACCCCGCCACGATCCCGCGGTTGATGACCGAGGGCACGATAGAGGTGGCACCGCTGGCGTACATGCGCGGCCGCACGCTCAACGACGCGTTCGTCATCCTGGACGAGGCGCAGAACACCTCGCCCGAGCAGATGAAGATGTTCCTGACCCGACTCGGGTTCGGCTCCAAGATGGTCGTCACCGGCGACGTCACGCAGATCGACCTGCCGACCGGCACCGACAGCGGCCTGAAGGTGGTCGAGGGCATTCTCGACGGCATCGACGACGTGCGCTTCTGCCGGCTCGGCAGCCAGGACGTCGTTCGCCACCGCCTCGTGGGCCGCATCGTCGACGCTTATTCCAAGTACGACGCCGCCCGGCAGTCCGGCCACGGGGGCGATCGGCGCGGGAGACGCCGGTGACCATCGAGGTCAACAACGAGACAGAAGCAGAGATCGACGAAAAGGCGCTGTCCGACGTGTGCCGGTACGCCTTGGACCGGCTCCGCATCCACCCGCAGGCCGAACTGGCCGTCCTGTTGGTCGACGCCACCACGATGGAGCAGCTTCATCTGCAGTGGATGGACGAACCGGGCCCGACTGATGTGCTGTCGTTTCCGATGGACGAACTCCGCCCCACGCCCTCGGACGAGGAGCCCTCACCCGGCCTGCTCGGCGACGTCGTGCTCTGCCCGGAAGTCGCCCGCCGGCAGGCTGCGCAGGCAGGTCACTCGTTCGACGACGAGCTCCACCTGCTGACCGTCCATGGCATCTTGCACCTGCTCGGCTACGATCACGCGGAGCCGGAGGAGGAGAAAGCGATGTTCGGCCTCCAGAAGCAGCTACTTGACGATTGGCGGTCCGGGAGACCCCGATGAGCGCTGGCGACGGATGGCTGATCACAGGCGCGGTCGGTCTGGTGATTCTCGCCGGACTGATGGCGATGGCCGAGGCCGCGCTCACCGCGTTCTCCAAGGCGCGGGCGGACGAGCTCGTGGCGGCGGGCCGCCGCGGCGCGACCCGGTTGCGCCAACTCGTAGACGACCCCGCTCCACCGCTGAACACCGCGTTGCTGCTGCGCATCGCCGCGGAGATCACCGCCGTGATACTGGTGGCCGTCCTGCTGAGTTCCATCTTCGGCATGCGCTGGCAGATCATCGTCGTCGGGGCGCTGGTCATGATCGTCGTGTCGTTCGTCATGATCGGTGTCGCTCCGCGCACGCTGGGTCGCCAGCACTCCGAGGCGGTGGGGCTGGCCACGGCCGGCGCGCTGCTGCGGTTGACCCGGATCATGGGGCCGATTCCGCGAGTTCTGATCATGATCGGTAACGCGCTCACGCCCGGCAAGGGCTTCCGTGAGGGCCCGTTCGCTACGGAGGCGGAGCTCCGCGAGCTCGTCGATCTCGCCGAAGCCGGACGCGTGATCGAGTCCGGCGAGCGCGAGATGATTCACTCGGTCTTCGAGCTGGGCGACACGATCGTCCGCGAGGTCATGGTTCCGCGCACCGACGTCGTGTTCATCGAGGCGGGTAAGACGCTGCGGCAGTTCCAGTCGTTGGCCTTGCGCAGCGGCTTCAGCCGGATTCCCGTGGTCGGCTCGTCAGGGCTCGACGACGTGCTCGGCATCGCGTACCTCAAGGACGTCGCCCGCCGCCTTTACGACCACCGAGAGGCTGAGACCGTCGAACACGTCGACTCGGTGATGCGTCCGGTCACGTTCGTCCCCGATTCCAAGCCGATCGACGACCTGCTGCGCGAGATGCAGGCGCAGCGCACTCACCTGGCCATCGTGGTCGACGAGTACGGCGGTACAGCGGGACTCGTCACGATCGAGGACATCCTCGAAGAGATCGTCGGCGAGATCACCGACGAATACGACACCGAGGAGGCCCCGGTCGAGGAACTCGGCGACGGCTCGGTGCGGGTCAGTTCCCGGCTGCACGTCGACGAGCTCGGCGAGTTGTTCGGGCTTTCCCTTTCGGACGAGGACGTCGACAGCGTCGGAGGCTTGATGGCCAAGCAACTCGGCCGCGTGCCCATCCCTGGTTCGGAGGTCGAGTTCGGCGGGCTGCACCTGGTGGCGGAGCGGCCGTCCGGGCGCCGCAATCGGATCGGGACGATCGTGGTCAGCAGGGCTGCGTCTGCGCCTGCCACGCCGGTCGGCAACAACCACCGCCAGGAGACCGCGTGACGCACCTGGATCCCGAGGACGCCAAGCTGCTCACCCTCGCCAAGGCCACCCGTGCCCGGGTCGGCACGAAGGAGGGGGCCGCGGTGCGCGACTCCGACGGGCGGACCTACGCCGCCGGGCCGGTGTCACTGCTGTCGCTGAGGCTTTCGGCCTTGCAAGTCGCCGTGGCGATGGCGGTTTCGAGTGGCGCTACCGGCTTGGAGGCCGCGGCGGTGGTCGGGCGCGACGGGCCGGACGTCGAGGGCAGCGCCGCGGTGCGCGAGCTCGGCGGGCCGGGCACTCCGGTGATCTTCGCTGACGCTCGGGGCGAGGTTCTTGCGACGGAATCGGCTTAGGCGCCTTGCCGGTTCTCCGCCGCAGCATGGAATACCGGCTGATCGGGCCGGGTTGGCGGATTTGTGAGCCAGCACACCCGAATTGCCGTCCAGATCCAGCCCCAGCACGCCAGCTATGCCGACCTGCGACGCGCCGCAATGGAGGCCGAGGAGGCGGGCGTCGACGCGGTCTTCACGTGGGACCACTTCTATCCGCTGTCCGGCGATTCCGATGGCGCCCACTTCGAGGGCTGGACGCTGTTGAGCGCCTGGGCCGAGGCGACCTCCAGGGTCGAGATCGGCCATTTGGTCACATGTAACAGTTACCGCAATCCCGACCTGCTCGCCGACATGGCCCGAACCGTTGATCACATATCCGGTGGTCGGCTGATCTTAGGCATCGGGGCGGGCTGGTTCCGGCGCGACTACGACGAGTACGGCTACGAGTTCGGTACGCCCGGCGCCCGGCTCGCCGACTTGGCCGAAGCGCTGCCGAGGATCACGAATCGGTGGGCCAAGCTCAATCCGCCGCCCACCAGAGACATCCCGATCTTGATCGGCGGCGGTGGCGAGCGAAAGACGCTGCGACTCGCCGCACAATATGCGAACACCTGGCACGGGTTCGGCAACGCCGAGACGCTGATCCACAAGAAGGCCGTCCTCGACCGCTGGTGCGCCGAGATCGGCCGTGACCCGTCGGAGATCGAGCGCTCGACGTCCACCCGTCGCCCGCCGAGCGAGGTGGCCGATGGACTGGCGAAGGCGGGCATCGGCATGGTCGTGATCCCGATGGAGGCCGGCGACACCGACGGTGCCCTCGCGCTCGCCCGCCAGTGGTTGCAGTGGCGCGACACCGCGTGAGTGGGACACTCGTCCCGTGACTTCGTCTGAAGATCAGCCGTACCGTTCGGGGTTCGCCTGTTTCGTGGGCCGCCCCAACGCCGGCAAGTCGACGCTGACGAATGCACTCGTCGGCGAGAAGATCGCCATCACGTCGAGCAAGCCGCAAACGACCCGGCACGCCATCCGGGGCATCGTCCACCGCGCCGACGGGCAACTGGTCCTGGTCGATACACCCGGCCTGCACCGGCCCCGAACGCTGCTCGGCCAACGGCTCAACGACGTCGTCCGGGCGACGTGGGCGGAGGTTGATCTGATCGGGTTCTGCATTCCGGCCGATCAGAAGATCGGTTCCGGCGACAGGTTCATCGGCGCCGAACTCGCCCGCATCACGCGCACGCCGAAGATGGCGATCGTCACCAAGGTCGACCTCGCCACGCCCGACCAGGTCGCGGCGCAGCTGGCCGGAATCGCGGCACTCGGCGAGGAACTCGACATCGACTGGGTGCACATCGTGCCGGTATCGGCTACCCGCGGCGATCGGCTCGACGTCTTGAGCGACCTACTGCTCAGCGAGCTGCCGGAGGGTCCGCCGCTCTACCCGGAGGGCGAGCTGACCGACGAGCCGGAAGAGACGCTGGTGGCCGAACTGGTGCGCGAGGCCGCGCTGGAGGGGGTGCGGGACGAGCTGCCGCATTCCATCGCGGCCGTGGTCGAGGAGATGAGTCCACGTGAGGGGCGGCCGGCCGACAAGCCGCTGCTGGACGTGTACGTCAACCTCTACGTCGAGCGAGACAGCCAGAAGGCGATCGTCATCGGGCGGGGCGGCTCGCGGCTTCGCCAGGTCGGAACCAAGGCTCGCAAGCAGATCGAGCGCCTGCTCGGAACGCCGGTTTACCTGGACGTACACGTCAAGGTCGCCAAGGACTGGCAGCGCGATCCCCGGCAGCTGCGCAAGCTGGGGTTCTGACCGGCAGGGCGCACAACCGTTGCCACAGCGAGCATCGAGGCTCCACGGTGCGGCTGGGCCGTACACCAAGCTTCCACGGTGCCGGACGAACACGCACCAAGCTTCCATAATGCTTATATAGCGACATTATGGAAGCTTGGTGCAGCCCAGCGGCCGCACTATGGAAGCTTGGTGCATGCCGGAGACGGCACCACGGAAGCTTGGTGCCGGCGCGCAGCAGCAGTTCGGCGTGGAGGGCTGGCGGGCTACCTTTCGATGTTTGGTGCCGCGGCGTATGGTGCAGGATCGCAGCGTCCAATCAGACTCACGATCCCACAGGTGAGATCAGCGATGAACTTCTGCCAGAACTGCGGTGCACGGCTCGGCGAAGGGAAGTTTTGCGGCAACTGCGGCCATCCGATTCCGCCCACACAGCGGGCGACCAGCGCACCGGTGATCGAGGACGCGACCCGGCCGGTCTCGCCGGCGCCGGACGAGACACTGGTCGACGCGCCGGCCGCCAGCCCGCCGTCCCGGCACCCGTTCGGTGACATCAGTGCTCTCGACTACGTCCGCGACGTCCTTGCCCTCGTGCTGCTGATCGGCAGCTTCTCGATGCCCTGGGACGCCGAGGGCACTGCCGCGGATCGAATTCACGTCGTGTTGGTCACTCTCCTGGCGATGGCCTCACTGACCCTGCCGTACCTGCGGCGGGCGGGTGTGCTGCCCGGCGGATGGGGCAATTCCGAGGTTCGGGTCGCGCGGGTGCTCGCGAACGCCCCCTACTTCGTCGTCGTCGCCCTGACCATCGTGATCGATATCGCCGCGGACGGCGGTGCCTCGGGCGGCATCGGCGTAGGCGTTGGGTTCGGTTTGGCCGGTGCCGTGCTGGCGGCGCAGGCCCGGCACGCCGACGAGGCCGACGACCCTGGTCATGGCCGGGCCTGGCGGCTGGCCGCGGTCGGCATCGCTGCCGTCGCGGCGGCGCTGACAATCGTGCGGATCGTCGTGGTGCTGACCGATCTGGGCGGGACGGATCACTGGGGCACCGTGGCGCTTGCCCTGATCGAACCGGTCATCTTCATTGCCGTGCTGCTCCTGCCGGTGGCCGCCCTGCTCGCTGGGCGGAGCCCGGCGCGCGACGTGCTGATCGCGCTAGGAGTCGTGGCCGCGGTGATGGGCCTGTGGCGGATGTCGGAGGGCAGCGAGCTTCCCGACGTGCTCAGGATCCGCGACGACGGCCCGGCCGAACTGCTCTGGCTGGCCATCGCCGCCGCTGTGCTCGCCGCCGGTGTGGCGCGGCTGCTCCGCCCGATCCCGGCGTCGTCCCATTGGATCGAGACCGCGACGCAGGCGCTCGGGCTCTCGGCCATTCTGGCCGGTCTGGCCGCGCTGTACTGGGTGGTGGTCGTGACCTCCGTGGAGGAGGGCCGCGGTACGAGCATCACCGTCCTGGTGCTGCTGCTGGTTGCCGTCGTGGCCTCGATCGTCGGTCGGAGTGCCGTGCGAAAAGACCCCCGGGACGGACGCCCGGTGGCGCTGGCCGCGGCGGGTGTGCTCGTCCTCATTGCGATCATCGATCTTGCCGTCGAGACCGCCGGACCGCACGGGCTGACCCAGCTGAGTGCGCTTGTCGTGAGCTCGCTGTTCGTGCTGCCCGCGCTGGTGGGGGTGGCACTCACGGCACCGCGCGCGGTCCGGGACGAACTCGGGCCGGTTGAGCTCGGCGGCGCGACCTTTGGTGGCCAGGTCCGGTCGTGACCGTGTAGGCTCTGCGTTCGTGCGGTGTGCGCGGCCAGTTCAGGGCCTGCTTCTTACTCGCCGCGGCGGGGGCCGATAAGGCCGGCTCCCTCGTCGCGGTGAGCTTGCGCGTGCCGGTCGCCTAGTCCCGCGACTACCGCATTTCTTATAGGGAGCCCTGTTCGCCATGAGCCAGTCCTGGCCGCCGGCCCAATCACCGTCCGGCATGCCGGTTCACCGGTACCGCAGCTATCACGACCAGATCGTGGTCGACCTACCCGATCGCACCTGGCCGTCGCGCCGCGTCGAGGCCGCGCCGCAGTGGTGTGCCGTCGATCTCCGCGACGGTAACCAGGCACTGATCGACCCGATGAACCGCGAGCGGAAGCGGCGGATGTTCGATCTGCTCGTCCGGATGGGTTACAAGCAGATCGAGGTCGGCTTCCCGGCCGCGAGCCAGACCGAATTCGACTTCGTCCGCGAGCTTATCGAGTCCGACCTCATCCCCGACGACGTCGTCATCCAGGTACTGACCCAGTGCCGCGACCACCTGATCGAGCGGACGTTCGAGTCGTTGCGGGGAGCGCGGCGGGCGATCGTCCACCTGTACAACTCGACGTCGATCCTGCAGCGGCGCGTAGTGTTCGGCCTGGACCGGGCCGGAATCACTGACATCGCCACGACGGGTGCCCGCACCGCGCTGAAGTACGCCGAAGCGATCACGCCGGACACCGAGATCTACTGGGAGTACTCGCCGGAGTCCTACACCGGCACCGAGCTGGAGTACGCGGTCGAGGTATGCGACGCAGTCGCCGACGTCCTGGACTCGACGCCGGACCGCAAGATGATCGTCAACCTGCCGGCGACGGTGGAGATGGCCTCGCCGAACGTGTACGCGGACTCGATCGAGTGGATGCACCGCAACCTGTCCCGGCGCGAGTCGCTCATCCTGTCGCTGCACCCGCACAACGACCGGGGGACGGCGGTGGCGGCGGCCGAACTGGGCGTCCAGGCCGGGGCCGACCGCGTCGAGGGCTGCCTGTTCGGCAACGGCGAGCGCACCGGCAACGTCTGCCTGGTGACTCTCGGGATGAACCTGTTCAGCCAGGGCATCGACCCGCAGATCGACTTCTCGGACATCGACACGATCCGGCGCACCGTCGAGCACTGCAATCAGCTGCCGGTGGCTGAGCGGCACCCGTGGGGCGGCGACCTGGTCTACACCGCGTTCTCCGGCAGTCACCAGGACGCGATCAAGAAGGGCTTCGAGGTGCTCGAGCGGGAGGCCAAGGAGGCCGGCACCGCCATCGAAGACTTCACCTGGGAGGTCCCGTACCTGCCGATCGACCCCAAGGACGTGGGACGCACGTACGAGGCGGTCATCCGGGTGAACTCGCAGTCCGGCAAGGGCGGCGTGGCGTACATCATGAAGGCCGAGCACAACTTCGACCTGCCGCGCCGGCTCCAGATCGAGTTCTCCGGTGTGATCCAGGCGGTCACCGACGGCGAGGGTGGCGAGGTCGAGCCGGACCGGATGGGTGAGTTGTTCCGGGCCGAGTACCTGGACCGCGACGCCCCGCTGGCACTGAACTCGGTGCACACGTCGTCGGCGGCGGGTGAGCGGGACGTCCTCGAGGTCGGCGTCTACGTGCACGGCGAGCGGCGGATTCTGCGCGGTACCGGTGACGGGCCGATCGACGCGTTCGTCGACGCGCTGCGCCAGGTCGGCCATCAGGTTGTCGTCCTCGATTATGCCGAGCACGCGCTCTCGGCCGGTGCCGACGCCAAGGCGGCTGCGTACGTGGAGTGCTCGATCGGCGGGAACGTCTACTGGGGGGTCGGGATCGATCCC
>DATHUM010000098.1:0-3199 GCA_035462225.1 Jiangellaceae bacterium
GGGGCGCGCGCTCGGTGCAGGCGCAGCAGTACGACTCCGGCTCGATGCTCAACCTATACAAGGAGGCTCTCCGGCTGCGCCGCGACATGCGAGCCCTCGGCCTCGGTTCGATGGAATGGCTACCCGGCCACGGTGAAGAAGTGCTGGCGTTTCGCCGCGAGCCCGACTTCGCGTGCGTCGTGAACCTCGGTGCGGCGCCGGTCAAACTGCTCGAACACAACCGGGTGCGATTGTCCAGCGCACCCCTCGACGACGGGCTGCTGCCGCCCGACGCCGCCGTCTGGCTCGCCGTCTAGCCGGGAGCAGCTGCCCGGGCGCGCCCACAGGCGTTTTGCGGGCAACCTTTTTCGCGGCCAGGTAGTCAATGTGGTAAGACCCCGAAACGGAGGTCGCGTTGGCTGACATGGACGACTTCACGGCTTTCGTGGCTTCGCGATCGCCGCGCCTCGCGCGAACGGCCTTTCTGCTGACGCGCGACCACGGCCATGCTGAGGACCTGCTGCAGACCGCTCTGGCCAAATCGTGGCTCGCCTGGCCACGGATTTCCGGCGATCCGGAGAGGTACGTCCGCCGGGTGCTGGTGACACGTACACCACCTGGTGGCGGCGCAAGTGGAATGACGAGGCCCCCGCCCCGGCCCTGCCAGAGAACGGTGTCCCAGCCCGATACAGCCAGCGCCGTAGCCGAGCGAGACCTACTGTGGCACGCGCTCGGCAAGCCACCGAGGCGGCAACGGGCAGTGATTGTTCTGCGGTTCTACGAAGACATGTCGATCGATGAAACCGCAGAGTTGCTGGGTTGCACCGCGGGAACGGTCAAGAGCCAGACCAGCAAGGCACTCGCCACGCTCCGGCTCGACGGTGACCTGAACGAGAAGACGTACGGCATCGAGGGAGCGTCGGCGTGAACACTACCGATCTGCGCGAACTGCTTGCCGAGCGAGCCGGGTCCGCGCCCGCCGGCCGGCCAATTGATGCGCGTGTCGAGGGCGCCGTGCGCCAGGCTCGGACAATCCGCCGGCGTCGACAGGCCGTGATGGGCCTCGGCGCTGTGGCCCTCGTGTCAGCCGCCGTCTTCGCGCCGCTGCTGTTCAGTACACCCGATCCGGTACCGCAGCCGGCGGTCATCGAACCGAACGAGGACGGCTTCCTCGCGTTCGAACACGGTCGCGAGTTGATCGGAAGTGCCAGTATCGGACCCGCCGAGAGCACGGCGACCGTCACGGTCACTCCGACGGCATTCCCACTGGTGATTGTCACGGAGTGCGACGGCGACGAGGAGATCGGGGTCGAGGTCGCTGTCAGTGGCGAGCCGTTCAGCGGGTGGCGGGTGCAGTCCGATTGGAATGTTCAGCAGCGATGAGCAATGGTGGGCGGACCGTGGTGTGCGCTCCGGAGAACCCTCCACGTTCAGCCTGGCGGTCGAGTCCCCGTCCGGCCCGGCGCCCAGACGAGTCGCGCTCGGCATCTACCAGGACGTCCCGTGGGACGAGTATCCGTTCCCACCACGCCCAGACGTGCTGCCAAAGCTCTCGCCGGAATTTGCAGACTTCGCCACGGTGCACCTGACGTCCGATCCGCGCAACCCGAACCTGGCCAAGGAACTGATCCTCGAATACGAGGCGTTCCACCTCCTCATGGATGCGCAGACTCCGGGAATCCTCCACCTCCGACTCAACGGTGTCGAAGCCGATCCCATCTACTTCTGGGACTATGGCTACCACCCCAACAGATGCCTGACGTTCAGCCGCGCAGTGAGTCTGGGGTGCCGATTCCCCACGAAACGCCGGTCCGGCTCGAGGTGTCGCCAGAGGGCTTCAGCGGCGCCTGGCAGATCCACGTGATTGGATGCACGTTCTCCGGCGGGGGCCAGGCAGTGACTTGTGGAGAATAGGTAACCCGCGACGATGCACCACCGCCCAACGCGCATCGGTCATGCTTTCGCAGCCCATGACATATGGGGTCTTCCCGAGTCAACCGAACGGTCGTACTGTCTGTGCATGCGGCTCGAGCTGCGGCACCTGCAGGTGGTCTGCTCGATCGCCGACCATGGCAGCCTCACCAAGGCGGCGTCGGCTCTCGGGCTAGCGCCGTCCGCCCTCACGACACAGCTCCAGCGCATCGAGCGCAGTCTCGGCGGGCTGCTGTTCGAGCGCGACCGACACGGCGCACGGCCGACTGCGCTCGGCGACCTCGTGCTGAGTCGGGCCCGGGCGCTGCTGCCGGCGGTCAAGGACCTGCACGACGAAGCCGTCCGACTGGCCGGAACGGGCGGATCGGCACGGGTTTGCCGGATCGGCTCGGTGAGCAGCCCGATCCTCGGCGGCATCATCTGCCGCTTGAACGCAGCCGACCCGAGCGTCCAGGTGATGGTCCACCCGTCCTCGTCGCCCGCCGACCTGGCAGATCAGCTCGCCGAACGCCGAATCGACGTGGCACTCATCGGACTGTGCGGCCGGGCCCACCCTCCCCGCGAACAGCAGCTGGCCTGGCACGACATCGCCGTCGACGCGGTGTGCGTCCTGCTGCGCGCGGACCATCCGCTCGCCGGCCGCGCCGAGGCCGAACTCGGCGAGTTCGCTGACGCCGCATGGGCGGCCGGAGGTCCGTACAAGTGCTGCTTCGAGGAGTGCTTCGCCGCCGCTTGCGCTCGTGCCGGGTTCACCATGCGACGCATGTACGAGGTGGATGCCCGTACCGCCACCGAACTCGTCGAGGCCGGCGAGGCAGTGGCACTGTGCCAGTCCAGTTTCCGGCCGCCTGACGGCCTGGTCTCGGTGCCGATCGCCGGGACGCCGCTGCAGTGGCGCCATGTCATCGGCTGGGTTCCTGGTGTGTTGACTACCGATGCCGCGGATCGGCTGCTCCAGTTCGCCAGGCGCTCGTACGAAGACGTCCTCGTGCGGCGACGTTAAGACCAAACTGCGAATTACCTATCGGTCCAGTGCTTCTTACCGTGCGGAAATCACCTCGCCTTCGCCCCGGAAGGAGGACCGATGAAGGTCACGCTCCCCAGAACCCTGGCGGCAGCCGCTACCGCGACGCTGCTCGCCATCGCTCCCACCCAAGCGGCCGGAGCATCCACCGGCCTGCCCGAGTCCACCGGCAACCCGCCGGTTACGGCCTCGCCGGAGATGACCGAGGCCATGCAGCGGGACCTGGATCTCACCACAGCCCAGGTGCAGGACCGCGTCGCGCAC
>DATHUM010000099.1:0-6567 GCA_035462225.1 Jiangellaceae bacterium
CGGCGGGATCAGCGGGCTGGCCGCCGCGTACCACTTGCGCGCCCGCGGCGCGGAGGTCTCAGTGCTGGAGGCGTCCGCACACATCGGGGGGATTCTGCGGGTTTCGGACCTAGCCGGGCTGCCGGTCGACGAGGGTGCCGAGTCCATGCTCAACCGCCGCCCGGAGGCCATCGAGCTGGCCCGCGCGGTCGGCCTCGGCGACGACCTCGTCTACCCGGCCGGCGTCACAGCGGGCGTCTGGTTCCGCGGCACCATTCGGCCGCTTCCACCGCACACGGTCATGGGTGTGCCAGCCCGCCCCGAGGAGCTCACCGACCTGCTGGACGACGCCGAGATCGCCCGGATCGGAGACGACCGGTCGATGCCGGGGTTGCCGCTCGCCCACGACGTCGCGATCGGACGCCTGGTCGCCGAGCGGATGGGCCCGGCAGTGGCCGAGCGGCTCGTCGAGCCGCTACTGGGCGGCGTCTACGCCGGGCACGCCGAGGAGCTTTCGCTACAGGCGACGGTGCCTGCTCTCGCGGCGGCCGTGGAAAAGGAAGCTTCGTTGCTCGACGCTGTGGAAGCGGTGCAGAAGCAAGCGTCGGCCGCGCCGGGCCGACCCGTCTTTGCGGGTATCCGCGGGGGAGTGGGACGGCTGCCGCAGGCGGTCGCGACCGCGTCAGGCGCCTCGATCCGAACGCGGACGACTGTGCGAGCCATCGCGCCCGCCGCCGAGGCGAAATGGCGGCTCGAGATCGGTCCTGCGCCGTTTGCCGAGGTCGTGACCGCCGATGCGGTGGTGCTGGCCGTCCCGGCCGCACCGGCCGCGCGGCTGCTCGATCCCGTCGTCCCGGATGCTGCCCGCGAACTACGCCAGGTCGAGCAGGCGAGCGTGGCCATCGTCAGTCTCGCAGTGCCGCGCTCGGCGTTCCCGCAGGTCCTGGAGTCGTCGGGCTTTCTCGTCCCGGCAGTGGAAGGCCGGACGATCAAGGCCGTGACGTTCTCGTCGGTCAAGTGGCCGTGGCTGGCCGAACTCGCCGGGGACCTTGTCGTGCTCCGCGCATCCGTGGGGCGGCACCGGCAGGCCGACGAACTCCAGCGCACGGACGACGAGATCGTCGACCGGGTCCTCGCCGATCTGGGCGATTTGCTCGGCCTGACCGGACGACCGGTCGCGGCCCGCGTCACCCGGTGGGGCGGGGCACTGCCTCAGTACGCGGTGGGTCATGTCGAGCGCATGGATAGGGCGCGGGCCGCTGTGGCGAAGGTTCGCGGGCTGGCCGTCTGCGGCGCCGCGTACGAAGGCGTAGGGATCGCCGCGGGTGTCGCCCTGGCCCGTACCGCCGCGGAGTCGGTGCTCGCGGATCTGAACTCGCCCGCCGGCGAACCGGGCCCGGCGTCCTGACCGACTCGGCCCGGCGGGGCCTCGGCGCCGTTGAGTCATTAGCATCGAGGTGTGACCGACACTCCCGCGAAGCCGAAGGCGCGCGAGCTCAACCAGACGATCCGCTACACGATGTGGTCGGTGTTCCGGCTACGCGAGCCGCTGGCCGATGCCGACCGCTCGCCGCTGGCCGCCGAGGTCTCGAACTTGTTCGATGAGCTGGCGGGCAAGTACCTCATCGTGCGCGGGACGTACGACGTAGCGGGCCTGCGCGCCGACGCGGACCTGATGATCTGGTGGCACGCACCTGATATCGCTGACCTGCAGGAGGCGTACCACCGGTTCCGCCGTACCGCCCTCGGCCAGCGGCTGGAGCCGGTCTGGTCGCAGGCGGCGCTGCACCGGCCGGCGGAGTTCAACAAGGGTCACATCCCCGCCTTCCTCGCCGACGAGCAGCCGCGAGCGTACGTGTGCGTGTATCCGTTCGTCCGGTCGTACGAGTGGTACCTGCTGCCCGAAGAGGAGCGCCGGGCCATGCTCGCCGAGCACGGCCAGATGGCCCGCGATTACCCGGACGTGCGGGCGAACACGGTGGCGTCGTTCGCCCTCGGCGACTACGAGTGGATGCTGGCGTTCGAGGCGGACGAGTTGCACCGCATCGTCGATCTCATGCGCCACCTGCGCGGCTCGCAAGCCCGGCGGCACGTCCGCGAGGAGGTGCCGTTCTACACGGGGCGGCGCGCGCCGCTCGAGGACATCGTGTCGGCGCTGCCCTGAGGCTCTCTCCGCATCGGCACGTGCGGGATGCCGTCCTCGACGAACTCCGGCCCGGCCGTTGCGAACCCGAACCGCTCATAGAACTCGACCAGGTACGTCTGCGCATCCAGAATGCACGGTTGATCGCCTAGCCGGTCGATCGCCTCGAGCATGAGCCGGCCCGCGAGCCCGGTACCCCGGGCCCCGGGAGCCACCGCTACCCGCCCGATCCTGATCTCGCCGCCGGGCTCGGCCAGCATGCGCAGGTATGCCGCGACGCCGGCTTCGTCGGCGATCCACAGGTGTAGCGCGCCCGGTTCGTCGTCCCTGCCGTCCAGCTCTGGATACGCGCAGTCCTGCTCCACCACGAACACGTCGATGCGGAGCCGGAGGATCGCGTAGAGCGTTGCGGGGTCGAGTTCGCTGAACCGGGCAGCGTTGACCGCCGGAGTCACCCTGCGTCCTCGGCGCGGGACAGCGCCACGCCGTTGATGCAGTAGCGCAGGTCGGTGGGCGTGCCGTAACCCTCACCGGAGAAGACATGCCCGAGGTGCGAGCCGCAGCGGGCGCAGCGCACCTCGGTCCGCCTCATGCCGAGCGAGCCATCCTCGACGTACTCCACGCGATCTTCGGCCAGCGGCGCGTAGAACGACGGCCAGCCGCAGTGCGAGTCGAACTTCGTCTCCGAGCGGAACAGTTCCGCGCCGCACGCCCGGCACGTGTAGGTGTACGGCCGGTCGTCCGGCGCTTCGAGCGGGCTCGAGCCGGGACGTTCGGTGCCGGCCTCGCGTAACACGTGGTACTCGGCGGGCGACAGTTCGGCCCGCCACTGCTCTTCGGACTTCTGGACCTGGTAAGCCACGGCATCAGTTTAGGCGGGGCGACAACGAACTACTCCGTCGCGACCGCGGCCAAAGCGAACACCACACCCACGACGGGGGCCGCCACGCTGGGCCGGTGGGTGAGGCGGTCACCGAGGCCGAGTACCTCGACCACTTGGTCGAAACCAGACCGGATCCGCGGACCGCCCGTCCACTGCAGTGCGCGTTCGATGTTGGTGCGCGTCGAGCGTGGGCAGCAGGTTGAACGACTGGATGACGAATCCGATCCGCCGCCGGCGAACCAAGGTGAGCGCGGTGTCGCTGAGGCCGATCGGGTCGGTTTCACCCAGAAGACCAACCAACTGTCCGGGTGGTGCTTGCAGATAAGCGATGATCGGCGACCAACACGCGAGACGATCCATCGACGCGCCGCGACGATCGACGTATTGTTGACGCGTCAAGAGTCCAGGAGTGATCCTGACCGCATATCGGAGGCGACATGGACGTCCTGTTCCTGATCGGTCGGATTCTGTTCGTCTTACTTTTCTTCGGCAGCGCGATGGGTCATTTCATGCAGACCGACTCCATGGCCGGTTATGCGGAAAGTCGCGGAGTCCGGCCGGCCCGACCTGCGGTCCTCATCACCGGCGCGCAGATAGTCGTCGGCGCGTTGCTGGTCCTATTCGGCATCTGGATGGACGTAGGTTTCGTCCTGCTCGTCATCTTCCTGCTCAGCACTTCGTTCTTGATCCACTCGTTCTGGAGCGACTCGGGCGAGACGCGGTTCAACGAGCAGATCCAGTTCATGAAGGACCTGGCGCTGGCCGGTGCCTCGCTCGCGCTGCTCGCGGCCGTCTGGATGCTCGGCGACGATCTCGGACTGACGATCACGGGTCCGCTGTTCAACCCTTAACCAACCCGCCCGCTCCGCTGATCACGTCAGGGGCTTGGGCTAGCGTGGTCGATCGTGGCTACACCGAAGCTCGAATTCGAGGTCGACGGCCGGACCGTGAAGGTGTCGAACCCCGACAAGGTGTACTTCCCCGAGGTGGGCATCACCAAGCGTGAGCTCGTCGAGTACTACCTGGCCGTGGGTGAGCCGATCGTCCGGGCGCTGCGCGAGCGTCCGACCTACCTGCAGCGCTTTCCCGACGGTGTCGAGGGCGAGGAGATCTACCAGAAACGGCTGCCGAAATTCGCGCCGGACTGGATCGAGCGCACGACCGTCACCTTCCCGTCCGGCCGGTCCGCAGAAGCGCTTTGCGTCACGTCACCGGCCGACGTCGCGTGGGCGGCCAACCTGGGCACGATCACGTTCCATCCGTGGCACGCCCGCGCGGCCGACGTCGATCGGCCGGACGAGCTGCGCGTCGACCTGGACCCGCAGCCAGGCACGACCTTCGACGATGCTCGCAAGGTGGCGATCGAGACCGTCCGGCCGCTGCTGGACGAGCTCGGCTACGTGGGATTTCCGAAGACCAGCGGTGGCCGCGGCGTGCACGTTTACCTGCGAGTCGAACCGCGCTGGACGTTCGTCGAGCTGCGCCGGGCCGCGATCGCGCTGGCCCGCGAGATCGAGCGGAGGGCGCCGTCCCAGGTGACCACCGCCTGGTGGAAGGAGTTGCGGGGCGAGGCCGTGTTCGTCGACTACAACCAGAACGCGCGCGACCGCACGATCGCCTCGGCCTGGTCGGCCCGACGCACACCGCGCGCCACCGTGTCGACGCCCGTGACATGGGACGAGCTGGCCGACGTCGAACCGGACGACCTGACGATCCGCACGGTGCCGGCCCGGCTGGTCGAGCACGGTGACCCGCACGAGGCGATCGACCAGCTGCGGCATTCGCTCGAACCTCTGCTGGAGATGGCCGAGCGAGACGAAGCCGGCGGGCTCGACGACCTGCCTTACCCGCCGAACTATCCGAAAATGCCCGGCGAACCCAAGCGAGTCCAGCCCAGCCGGGCCCGGCGAGAGGATTGAACCTCTGAGCTTGCTCAAGAGAGCTTCCGTAGCCTGGCCGTCTGCGGTTTGATCAACCCCGGCCCAGGACGGGGGACGGGCCACGGGGGGTGGCGAGGCACACCCGCGGCGGGGGTGGCGAGGCACACCCGCGGCACCGCCCGGCCGGTGGGTGTGCCACGCCGCTCACCGGATGATCGACTGGTGTGCGAGGCTTGGGCGATGCAGCTGCTGGTGGTCGAAGATGACGATCATGTCGCCAGCGCGCTGGTGTCGGTGCTGTCGCGGCACGGCTTCGAGACAGTCCGGGCGCGGGACGGGCAAGGCGCGCTCGATGCATTGAATCCCGGAACCGACATGGTCCTGCTCGACCTCACGTTGCCCGATATGGACGGCTTCGAGGTGTGCGAGCGAATCCGCAGGGTTTCGGACGCTCCAGTGATCATGGTGACCGCCCGTTCACAGCTGGACGCGCGCGTCCGTGGGTTGGAGATGGGCGCCGATGACTACCTGGTCAAGCCGTACGACCTGCGTGAACTGCTGGCCCGTATCGAAGCGGTCTTCCGCCGCGGCCGCAGCCACGAGTGGGATGATCGGCCGGACACCGCGAAGATTCAGGTCGGGGACGTGTGCATCGACCTTGCCGCCCGCGAGTTGCGGTTGGACGACGGCTCGGTCGTGCCACTGACCCGCAAGGAGTTCGATGTCATCGCACTACTCGCCAGGCATCGTGGTGTCACGCTCACCCGGGAGCGGATCTTGCGCGAGGTCTGGAACACCAGCTGGAAGGGACTGGGCCGGAGTCTCGAGGTGCATGTCGGGGCGATCCGCCGCAAGCTGGGCGACCACGAGTTGATCGAGACGGTCCGTGGAGTCGGCTACCGGCTGGCGGCCGACGGGTAGGACGAAGCCCTTGCGCGCGCGACTCGTGGTGATCTTGACCGTCCCGGGTGTCCTGCTGTTCATGCTCCTCGGGGCGGCCTATGCGACCAGCATGGCGCGATCAAAGCAGCAGGAGATGTTCCTTGACCGCCTCGGCGATACCGGCTACCTGGTGATCAGTGCTCGGCAATCGCTCAAGGCGGACGACCCGGCGATCGTCGCGGCCGAACTCGAACGCTACGGAGACGTCTACGGGATCGATGCGGCGGTGCTGAATCGTGCCGGGCAGACCTGGGCGAGCAACGGGCTGGACGCGCGGACGATCGACGAGCGATTCACGGCCCTGGCGGGACGGCGTAGTGGGCTGAGCGAGTGGTTCTTTCCGTGGCAGTTCGAGGACCTGGTCGTCGCCGAGCCGGTCTTCGACGGAAGTGACCTGATCGGCGCGGTCGTCACCTCGTCGGACACCGACCGGCTGTCGCGAAGTGCGTGGTTGCACTGGGGCACCTTGCTGACCGCCGGGCTGATCGCGCTGGGTCTGGCCGTCGTGATCGCGAGCCGGCTGGCCAACTGGGTACTACGGCCTGTACGTGCCGTCGACGGGGCGATGGCGGAAATTGGGCGGGGAGAACTGACCGCCCGGATTCCCGAATCAACTGGCCCGCCCGAGCTTCGACAGGTGATCGCACGGTTCAACCAAATGGCCGAGAAGGTCGAGCACCTCATGCACAAGCAGCAGGAGTTCGTGTCCAACGCGTCGCACGAACTGCGCAACCCGCTGA